>JBFJNS010000332.1:0-3980 GCA_041618055.1 Binatia bacterium | reverse complement strand
GGGGTCTCATACGAGGAAGTTCAGTACGAGGGATACGGGCCCGGCGGAGCGGCAATCTTGGCTCAGGTGTTAACGGATAACAAAAATCGCACAGTTTCTGAAATACGTCATCTGTTTACCAAGCATGGCGGGAATCTGGGCGAGACCGGTTGTGTCGCCTGGATGTTCGATAAGAAGGGGCTGATTACGGTCGAAAAGGTCCATATCGAAGAGGAGCCGTTATTAGGGATTGTTCTTGACGCTGGAGCGGAGGACGTCAGGGAGGACGAAGGTATATTTGAAGTTATTACCCAACCGGAGGACTTCGAAAGGGTCAAAGAGACCCTGGATAAAGCCAATGTTCCCGTGGCGAGCGCGCAGATCACTATGATCCCCAAGAACACGGTGACCGTGGACGCAAAAAACGTCGAGCAGATTCTAAAACTTACCGAAGAGCTCGAAGATCATGATGATGTGCAAAGCGTCTCCGCCAATTTTGATATTCCTAGTGAGTACCTGGAGAAAGCGAGTTGAGGGCGAGAGCCTCGAATCGAGGTGCACTTAAGGCCGCGTCCCCGGCCCGCCGAATCATTGGCATCGATCCCGGAACCGTCATCACCGGTTGGGGGGTGATCGAGGAGGTCGAAAATAGACTGGTTCATTTGGCGCACGGCGTCATAGCCACGGGCGGGACGCGGGAACAAGGCGTCCGACTGAGTCGCGTTTACCGTGGCATCGAGGAAGTGATGGAGGCCTATCGGCCGGATAGCGTGAGCATCGAGAGAGTTTTCTTCGCGCGCAACGCGCAAAGCGCGCTCAAGCTTGGGCAAGCACGAGGGGTGGTCCTCCTGGCAGCCGCCAATCAACACGCTCCCGTTCATGAATACACGGCGGCCGAGATTAAACTGGCGGTGGTGGGCTACGGGCGGGCAACGAAGGACCAGGTCCAAATGATGGTCGCCTCGCTCCTCCGGCTCCCGTCGAGGCTTTCGCCCGACGCGGCTGACGCGCTGGCCGCGGCCATCTGCCACGTTCATACCCAACCGTTTCAGGCGCGGCTTGCGGAAATACGGGCGGCGCAAGGCGTCGATTTGCGCGCACGGAGGCTGTAATCATATTCGCGCTAGCGCAATGGCAGGTTGAACGATGATGGCCTCGGGAGAAACCAGAATTCAACGTGATTGCGCACATTAGCGGTAAGCTCGCGCACAAGGTGCCAGGAGAGGTCATTGTCGATGTCGATGGCGTCGGCTATCAGATCTTTATTCCGCTGAACGTTTTCTACGGCCTGCCGGAAGTCGGGGGCTCGGTCAGGCTCCATGTGCACACCCATTTGCGTGAAGACGCGCTTCAGCTCTTCGGCTTCAACGACAGTGACGAAAAACAGGTGTTTCTCTTGCTCATTAGCGTTGCCGGGATCGGGCCCAAACTGGCGGTCAATATTCTATCGGGAATCCCGGCGCAGGAACTCGCGCATGCGATTACACAGGGCGATCAGCTTCGGCTCGTTGCGATACCCGGTGTCGGGAGAAAACTCGCGGAGCGTATGATTGTCGAATTAAGGGACAAGTTCACGACGCTCCAGTCCGAGTTTCCGGCGGCGCGCGCAAAGGGCGCCGGCTCTCAACTGATTCAGGACGCTGTGTCCGCGCTGGTCAATCTCGGTTATCGTAAGGCTGAAGTCGAGAAAAATGTCGGCAATGCGATCCAGAGCGGTCAACAAACCCTCGAGGAAGTGATCAAGGATGTTCTTCGTCGTATGACGCGTTGAGACGATCTATGGCGCAGAGATTCAACAAGCCCGAAACGGCGTCACAGGTGCGGCCTATTTCGCCCAAGCAAACCGATGACGACTTAAGCTACGAATTGAATCTTCGGCCACGCGGCTTCGACGAATATGTCGGGCAGGAGCAGGTCAAAGAGAATCTGAAAGTCGCCATCGCCGCCGCACGGGGACGCGGCGATGTCCTGGATCATTTGCTTTTTCATGGCCCGCCCGGGTTGGGTAAAACTTCCTTGGCCTACATTATCGCGCGCGAAATGGACGTGAACATCAAGGCCACATCGGGGCCGGTCGTCGAGCGCGCCGGCGACCTGGCGGCGATCCTGACGAACCTGGAGGAAGGCGACGTCCTGTTCATCGACGAAATTCACCGTCTCAACCATGTGGTGGAAGAAGTCCTGTATCCCGCCATGGAAGATTTCCAGATCGACATACTGATTGGTCAAGGCCCGGCGGCGCGCTCGGTCAAACTGGATCTCAAGCCATTTACGTTGATTGGCGCCACGACCCGGTCGGGGCTCCTCACGTCTCCCTTGCGCGACCGGTTTGGTGCCATCTTTCGCCTGGATTTCTACTCGGCGGAGGCTTTGACGAAGATTCTCACACGTTCGGCGGCCATTTTGGGGGTGTCGGGAGAAGAGAGCGGCATTGCCGAAATTGCGCGGCGCTCCCGCGGCACCCCAAGAATCGCCAATCGGTTGCTGCGGCGCGTGCGCGACTACGCTCAGGTTAAAGCGGAAGGGAAAATTACCAAGGCGGTGACTGAAAGTGCGCTGCGGATGCTGGAGGTCGATCCCATCGGCCTCGACAAGATGGACACCATGCTTCTTCTGACTCTCATCGACAAGTTCGCGGGAGGGCCCGTGGGAGTCGAGACTCTTGCGGCGGCCATCGGGGAGGAAAAAGACACCATTGAGGATGTTTACGAACCGTTCTTGATTCAGGCTGGTTTTGTCCAAAGAACGCCGAGAGGCCGGGTCGCTACGCATCTGGCCTATGAGCATTTCGGGAGAAATCAAGGAGGGCCGAAAGGCGCCGGGCCGAAAAATCAACCGACTTTATTCTAAATTGAGTTTGGTCGGCGGTGAATTGCTGCTAAGATACTCGGAGAGCGAGCAATGGCGGGTTTGGGAAAAACCCTGATCTTTTTGGGAATTATTCTGATTGTCGCAGGTGTGATTTTCTCGCTCGCGGGCAAGATTCCATGGCTGGGCCAATTGCCCGGAGATATCTATATCCAACGAGAACGCTATAGCTTTTATTTTCCCTTGACCACGTGCCTGCTTATCAGTGTGATTATTTCCCTTGTCCTGTACTTCTTTAAAAGGTAAGATTTTCTCGCGTTTTTGATGCCTTCGCGGATCCAAATCATGCAAACCCAGGACACGGCAAAATCCATCGAGGAAAGCCTAAAACTGGAAGAGGCCAAACGTCGCAAACGCGAAGGCGTTGTGATCCTCGTAACCACGCTCATGGTTTTGGCCTTCGCTTTTTTTGAGGTGCAACTCCCCGATGTTTCCCCGGAGTACTCGTTAGGCAACAATATCGCCTTTTTTCTCCTCATCAACGTCAACATTATTCTGCTTGCGTTACTGGTGTTTCTCGTCGTTCGCAACCTGGTGAAGCTGGTTTTCGAACGCAAGCGAAGGATTTTGGGTTCACGGCTGCGTGTGCGATTGGTGCTTGCTTTCGTCGCGCTGTCCCTCATCCCGACGCTTTTATTATTTGTCATCGCTGGGGGATTTGTCACCCGCTCCTTCGAACGCTGGTTTGACATTCAAGTTGAAAACGCACTGCAAGGGTCCCTGGAAATCGGCCAAACCTACTATCAGAATTCGGCCAACAACGCTCTCTTTTACGCGCGACAGCTCAGTCAATTCATTACCCAAGAGGGACTCTTCGATAAGCGGCGATTGGGCGATCTCAAGGAGTTCGTGCAGAGCAAGCAGCGCGAATATAACCTTGGCACCGTGGAGTTGTTCGCACCGAATCGCGAGCCGCTCGTGGTCGCCTTTAACGATCAGGTGCCCACGGGGGTGACCGTCAAAGCGGAATCCGAGTTCTTGAACCGCGCCCTGCGCGGCCTTGAAGTAACCCGAACCCAAGCTTTCGGTGAAGGAGACGTGATCCGCGGGGGAGTCCCCGTCTACAGTAAGGATAAACAAATCCTGGGGGTCGTGGTCGTCGATTACTATGTCCCTAAGAGTATTACCAAGAG
>JBFJNS010000331.1:0-3980 GCA_041618055.1 Binatia bacterium | reverse complement strand
TAGCCAAGGCCTCGACGGACCAGCAAGCTCAGCAACCGGAGCTTCCTCCAGAATCACGTGAGCATTGGTGCCACCAACACCGAAGGCGTTGACTCCGGCTCGACGCGGAGCCGTGCCATTCTTCCACTCGGAAAGCTTGGTGTTGACAAAGAAAGGGCTGTTCGCGAAATCGATTTTAGGATTGGGAGTTTCAAAATGAAGAGTCGGGGGCAGCATCTTGTGCTTAAGCGCCAAAACGGTCTTGATCAGACCCGCGACACCCGCGGCCGCATCTAAGTGCCCAACGTTTGATTTAACCGAACCGATCCCGCAGAAACCTGTCTTCTGCGTGCGGAATCGGAAGGCTCTTGTCAGGGCTGCGATTTCGATGGGATCGCCCAATTCGGTTGCTGTCCCGTGCGCCTCTACGTAAGTCACCGTCTCGGGGTCGATTTCCGCCATGGCCTGAGCAGTCTTAATGACCCCGATCTGGCCGTCCACACTAGGGGCCGTGTACGCAGCCTTGGCCGAGCCATCGTTGTTTATGGCTGACCCTTTGATGACAGCAACAATATTGTCCCCATCCGCAAGAGCATCAGCCAACCTTTTGAGAACGACCACGGCTACCCCGCTGCCAAAAATCGTCCCGCGTGCCTTGGCATCGAAGACTCGAGTATGGCCATCGGGTGACATGATCATACCCTCCTGGAAAACGTAGCCAGGAGACCGATGGGCGGCCACGCCGCCGGCAAGGGCTATATCACATTCGCCGCTCAGCAAGCCCTGACACGCCAAGTGAACCGCTACCAAAGATGTGGAGCATGCCGTTTGGACCGTAATGCTTGGACCCTGAAGGTTGAGCTTGTAGGAAACACGTGTCGCAACATAGTCCTTGTCGTTGCCGAGCAAGATGGGAAACGCACCGGTTGATTCCATGAGGCCGTGAAGCGTCTCGACATTGCATACATAGCTGCTCACAGCCGAGCCGGCGTAAACGCCTATCAAGCCGCTGTATTTCTCGGATTCATAACCGGCGTTTTCTAAACCCTCCCAAGCACACTCCAAGAACAAACGGTGCTGCGGATCCATCGTTTCCGCTTCTCTAGGATTGATACCGAAAAACGGAGCATCAAATAGATCCAGGCCGTCTAAGGGTGCCCCGGCTTTGACGTAATTCGGACCCGTTAAAAGCGCGGGGTCGGCCCCCGCAGACAGCACTTCATCGTCAGAAGAGAATTTAATTGACTCCACACCGTCGCAAAGGTTCTGCCAAAACTGATCTATGTTTTTCGCTCCCGGGAAGCGACCCGCCATCCCTATGATCGCTATTTCCAAACCGCTCAGGGGATCGGACGCTAGAGACTTGGTCATCTTAACCCCTTTCTATCCGTGCTTATTTGTCTCTGTTGGAGTTGTCGCTGTAGCCGGATTTTTCCCTCTCTAAGTCTTCCGGAGTGTGCCTCATCTTGCCTGCTCGAGTCTTCACTTTTTTCTCGGCTCAAATGCTTTACCAAAGCATGAATCGTTGGATGTTCGAAAATAAGAGTTGCAGGCAACGTTTGCTTTAAGCCGAGCGCCGCCGCCAGCACGTTTCGCAGCTCCACTGCCATCAGCGAATCGAGACCCAATTCCATTAGGGGCTGATGCAAATCCAGAGGCTGAGTGGAATCCATCCCCAAAACTCTTGCCACTTGAGCCTGAACGAACGACGTCAAAACATCTTGCCGCTTGCTTTCAGGAGTGTCCTTTAACTGTTGCAAGAGTTCGGACTGCTGCGGCGTCCCCTCTTCGGGTGTATCCTGTTGTGGTCTCTCGCGAGCGAAATTAGAGTAAAAGAGCGGTGCTTTCCCTGCGGTAAACTGTCGCATGAACTTTGGCCAGTCGAGTGGTATCACTGCCACCTGCGAGCAGCCTTCGTAAAGCGCGCGCTCCAGAGCCTTCAGCCCCTGCTCGGGACCCATGATCCCCACGCCTTGAGCCGTCCATCGATTTCTCTCTCGTTCGCCAAGCCTCGCTGCCATTCCCGTGGACCATCCTCCCCAGTTTACGCACAAAGCCGGCAAGTCCTGCTGCCGTCGAAAATGGGCAAGCGCATCCAGGAAAGCGTTGGCGGCGGCGTAATTGCCTTGTCCTGGTGAACCCATAACGGACGCCATGGATGAAAAGAGCACAAAGAAATTCAGCGGCATGTCGGCTGTCGCCAGATGCAAGTTCCACGCCCCATCAACTTTCGGTGCCATAACTCGTTCAAATCGCGACCATTCTTGCTGATGCAGCACACCATCCTCGAGAACCCCCGCGGCGTGGACAACGCCCCGTAACGGCCGCTTCGACTGCGCCACATTTGCCAGCACACCGCTAACGTCTTCGCTCCGGGACACATCGCCCCGTGCCACCGTTATCCGCGCACCTCTGCGTTCCATCTCTTTGATGCTCTCCACCGCCGCGTCAGGCGCACCGTTTCGAGACATGAGCACGAGGTACCGTGCACCCAGTTCCACCATCCACTGGGCCACGCGTAAGCCCAGCCCGCTACACCCTCCTGTTATCAGGTACGTGCTCTGTGGCGGAAACATGTCGCGGATGGGCAAAGAACGGCGCGAGGTCTGTCTCCGCTGCGAAATCACAATCTTGCCAATGTGTTTGGCTTGCGCCATATACCGGAACGCACTGCCTGCCTCTTCCGCGGGAAAGACTTTAACAGGCAAAGGGTTAAGCGTCCCTTCATTAAATGCTTCAATGAGCCCGCGAAGCGCGGCCTGCACTAGACCGGGATCCTCAAGCGAAACTTCTGCAAGATCCAGAGGAAAATAGGATATGTCTTTTCTATATTCGCGAACGCGCTTTGCATCCCAGATATCTCTCTTGCCGATTTCCACGAACCGGCCGTTCGCCCGGAGCACCGACATGCCTTTGGCTATGAAATCTCCCGCCAAAGAGTTGAGCACGATGTCCACACCCTCCCCATTCGTTCGTTTCATCACTTCGTCGGCAAAATCCAGTGTTCGGGAACTCATGATGTGCCGGACCCCCAACTTCAGAAGGAATCCCCGTTTTTCACTGCTCCCGGCGGTTGCAAAGACTTCCGCTCCGGCTCGCATAGCCAATTGTACGGCAGCCATGCCCACGCCTCCGGCCGCGGCATGGATTAATACTCGCTCGCCTGCCGACATTTTCGCCAGGTTATTCAGTGCGTGAGAAGCGGTTAAGAAAGCGGCGGGGATCGTGGCGCACTGCTCAAAGCTGAGCCGCTCAGGCGCCCCCATCACGAACTGAGCAGAAGTGGTCACATACGTGCTAAAACACGCCGGGGCTAAGGCGATAACTCTATTTCCGATTGCGAAGCCGTCAACACCTTCCCCGATCGCGCTGATTGTGCCTGCACACTCAACGCCAAGAGGGCCTGGATCACCGGGGTACATTCCCAAAGCGTTTAGTACATCTTTGAAGTTGAGACCCGTCGCCCCAACACTGATTTCAACTTCTCCCCGCCCTGGGCGCCGACGCGTTATCGGATTGAGCTTCAAGTTGTCCAAGACGCCGCGATTGACAATCTCCAGTCTAACAGCCCTCTCCTCGTTCTCACGACTCCGGTCCCCGCTGCGAGTAAGTTCGGAAGTCAAACGAGCCAAACGTGCGACATGGCGCCCGTCCTCCCGCAGGGCAACCTGATCCTCGGGGTCCGATGACCAAATCTCTTCAAAGAGGTTCTGGACCTCATCCGATGTGCTCGCGGCATCCAAATCGATTCGCTTGCAGTGAAGTTCAGGGTGTTCCAGCGCGACCGTGTGAGCAAGTCCCCACAACGGAGCCTGCGCCACACTTAACGGCATCTTCATCGAACCGGCTGGCTGCACCCCTCGAGTACCCAACCAGAGACGCGGCATCACCGGCCCTCCCCTACTCGTCAAGGCCTGCACCAGATGGAGCATGCTGCCGCAGCCCCGCACTTGCGCTTCGTGCAAAGAAGGCAAATTCAACTCCTCGATTGCCGGCACATC
>JBFJNS010000330.1:0-3981 GCA_041618055.1 Binatia bacterium | reverse complement strand
CCGATTTTATGTTACCCCTCGCGCGGCAAGACGGGGCCCAATGAAAGGCTTGCGGGCCGCACGCCGTCAAGGCGCAACCGTCCCGGGTTTTTGCGGCACCTTTCCTTCCAGTTCATCATTGATGGAGCCATAAACAAAGTAGGGATTCGAAACGGATTTGCTGTATTCTTCGGGGGGCACGTTACAGTAAACTTCGAGCATATTGCCGTCGGGGTCATAAAAATAAATGCTCTTTGCCACACCGTGGAACACGGTGTGGCGGATTTTAACCTGATACTCCTTGAACGTTCTGTAGACCTCTTGGAGTTCGGCAAAGGTCGCCACTTCGAAGGATACATGTTCCATGCCGACCTGTTCCGGGTGTGGCAGGGGCGCACCGTCGTTCGCTTTTCGGATAGCCAGCATGTGATGGTTATCCTTTACGCCGGTGCTGAAAAATAGCATGCCGCGATCGTTCCGACCTACTTGCGGGAAGCCCAGGATCTCCGTGAAAAACCGCCGTGAGCGCTCAAGGTCTCTTACTCGCAACACCAAGTGTCCCAATCTTTTGATTTTGAACGCCATGCCTTCACCCGTAGGATTGATGTCGAATCATCGAGACCCAGCCGCGAATCATGCCCACTCAAATTCCGGAAGGTCCCATCGACATACCGCTTCGCTGCACGTTTTGTTGTCTCATGGAACTCTAAGCATCACCTTGCCGAAATGCTCGCGCCCTTCCAAATAGCGCTGGGCCGCGCGCGCCTCTGCCAAGGGGAATGTCTTGCCAATGAGAACCTGAAACGTTTTATCTCTTACGAGCCCGAGGATCACGTCCAGTTGCTGGAAATCTTTGGGGTTGGCTTTTAAATAGTTTGTGATCGAGAAGCGAGTGGCCTTCCGCCCATCGGTCAGCGTGGGAGGCGGATCGGGAATCGGGCCAAAAGCGCCACCGATGGAGAACAGGCGACCGCCGGGCGCGAGCGCGGTCAAGCTCTTTTCGTAAACCTGGCCGCCGATCATTTCGAGGATGACGTCAGCGCCACGGTTGCCCGTCGCGCGCATCGCTTCGGCGACGAAATCATCCTTGGTATAGTCGATGACGATGTCTGCGCCCAAGTCGCGCAGGCGCCGGGATTTCTCTTCACCGCCTGTCGTCGTGATGACTTTCGCTCCAAGATGTTTGCCGATCTGAATCGCGGCTGTACCGACGCCGCTGCTGCCGGCCTGTACGAGTAGCCAGTCGCCAGATTTGAGCTTACCGTCGTCCAACAAACCAAACCAGGCCGTGAGGAAAACGGTTGGTGTCGCGGCCGCCGTGGCGGCATCAACGCCATCAGGCACTGGACGCACATCGGAGACCTTGGCCACCGCAAACTCGGCGTAACCGCCCTTCCCGGGATAGGCGACCACCCGTTGACCGACCTTGAATTCGGTGACGTTTGTTCCGACTTGAACCACGGAACCGGCGAATTCTCGGCCGGGGATGATCGGCAATTCTTCGGGAGCGACGCGGTACGTGCCTTTCCGCAACCCCAAATCCGCGCGGTTTAGCGACGCCGCCTCGACTTGGATCAAGAGCTCGTTAGCTTCGGGCTCTGGCTTGGGCACATCTTCGTACTGCAAAACCTCTTCCGTCGGACCAAATTGATGAATGCGTACGGCCTTCATATGAACCTCCATGCATGACTCATCCGGTTTTTGGCTCAACCTATCCGTGGTGTGCCTGGCTGTCAATATTGTGCGGGCCAGAAAGCGCTCGCTGTGGCGCGAGGTTTAAACGCCATGACAGGAAATTTGCTGCGATGATCCTTTACGAGAAAACGCTGGTAGCGCAGTGGGTTGTCTATTGCAATTTAACCGGGTATTCAATTTCCGATTCCCCGCCAATGAAAGCGGCACGCCGGATTTTGACGGTGATCGTATCTCCCGGACGCTTAAAGAAGAGCGCAATCTTCGCGTCCTCGATACTTTCCACCGGGTGTCCATCGAGCGCCAAAAGCAGGTCCTCTACCTTAAGCCCGGCCTTTTCGGAAACACTATCTTGGACAAACCCCGAAATCTGCAGTTTTCCGTCCTCAGTCTTTAAATAAACCATGAGTTTTGGGGCCACAGGGGCTCTTGCCTGGCCGGGAAAAACGATGAAATCGGCGATACCTTTTTCAAGTTCGGCGTCGCTCAGCACAATGGCATAGTCCAGGCGGTTTCTCCGATGGACGCGTTTGGGTATCCCTTGCCCGTATTGCAGATGGCCGCTGCCAGCGAAAACGACCATCCGATAGTCGGAATTCTTGCTTAGGAAGAGGTCAACCGACTCGGCCATGGTCTCATCCCACAAGATCTGGGCCTGATAAAAATGATCAAATGTTTTGCTGGGCGAGGTCGAATGTGCCGCAAATACTTCTTTCAGTCTGGTCTTGTAGGCTTCATCACCAAAGTCTAGATCCTGGGGAATGGCCCGTTTTTCATCTGGCGTGAGAGAATCGATTCCACTTTTGCCTACCTTGTCTATGATATCGCGAGGCAAATTGAGGGCGACCACGGGGATGTGGTGACTCTGGGCGTAGTCCAAAATCGGCTTGTACAGGTTGTAATCCATGTCCCATCGTTTGAAGTACTCGGAGTGTTTCAAGAAAGTTCGCTCGTCGATCACCCCCGCAATGTAGTCATCTAGGGCCTTCTGCGACGGCCTTTGAAACATCTCCATGCCGATGGCGATCTTGGAATGTCGGCGATGTAAGCCCTTGAGGACCTGCAGTTGCACCTCATGATGGGCAAAGTTGGTATGAGATTCGCCGACGTAGACGATCCTTTTGGATGCCACCTTGTCGATGACGTTCGAAAGGTTGTCCAACATGGACAAATCGACGGCAGCGGGGTTTCTTTTCAAAGCCATGTGGATGCCGCGCTCTGTCTCTGCAATGTCCTTGTGTGCATTGACCCCGTTGTCAAAATCGAGCGCCGAATATTTTCCGTAGTGAAAGATCTTCGGAAAAGCCGCCGCAGCCTCCGCCGCGGAGGACGTGATAACCACGCCGACCGTTTTTTCAGCATTTAGGGGGTTCTTTCTAACTGAGATGCTGAAGCCGTGGGCTGACGGTTTCATATTGCCAAGCAGTCTATCGACAACCGGATTACCTTCCCCTAAAAGCAGCATCGAGGTCGCCCCAAGATCTGCATGCGCGAGCGACTCGGGAGAGCGGATTTGCGCCCCTCGAGAACGAAAACCGTTGAGCACGACTTCGTAATCGCTGGCATTCTTCGACGGCGGAACCACGACCAGTTTTTCATCGCCGAGAATTGCCGCGATCACAGGAGGCGTCTCCGATTCGCTGAGTTTTCGCGCGGTGTCATAGTCGGGGTCGATGACGATTTTGGACGGTTCTTGATCCAACTCGATACGGATTCGTTTCTTTCCCTCCTCGATTCGAAGCTGCAGCTTTTTCTCGCTGCCGGACTTGAACGAGACCGTTACCGGTACGTCCAGCCGGTAAACCTCGCCCCTTTGGCTCAAATCAAAGGCGACGAACCGTTTGTCTTGGCTTTCTTCAACGGTGGCGTCGCCCGCGTGCAGTTCCGGGAGCCCCCTGCGCTCAACCCACTGGTTGAAGAACCATCCCAATTCACGGCCTAGCTGCGCCTCAAACGCGCTCTTGAAATCATTCCACGAGGCCTGCTGAAACTGATGTTTCTTGAGGAAGGCGCGCAGGGCGTTGAAAAACACGTCGTCTGTCCCAGCCATTTGTCTGAGCATGTGAAAAACCAACGCCGCTTTGCCGTAACCGATGGCCCGCGATCCGCCACTGAACCTTTGAGTAAAATCTTTGAGGGGAAAATCACTGTTGCCGCGTACGTAACTCGCGTAATCGATGAGGACCTGCTTGCGGTACTTCCATCCTTCCTCCTTCCTCTCGGCATAGAGATGGTCCGCAAGGTAGGTTGTGATTCCTTCCGCCCAATTGCCTCCTGCGGGGCTGGCATATACTTGGTTGCCGAACCATT
>JBFJNS010000329.1:0-4013 GCA_041618055.1 Binatia bacterium | reverse complement strand
GCTTGACGAACATCTCCCTGTAGGCGGCCTTAAACTCCGTCAGCTGGAATGCGCCGGTGAATAATAAAATCCCAAGGGCTCCCACTTGTAGCGGATTGTACAGCTTGAGTCCTCGGGCAAGAAAGTGAACCTTGTCTTCTAACTTGTCGATGACCGACACCGAAGGCAATAGCAGGATCCACAGACCCATGATCGCGCCGAGGTAAGCGATCAGGGCAACTTGGTGCAGCCAGGAGTTCACACTTACTAAGGAATCACCCCCAGCCAAGCCGCGTTCCTTTCCGCGCCGGTTTGCCAGGAGCGTCATAATTTTCGCCGATAGCGTCCAGTTGTTGACGGATCCTTTCAAGCTCGCGCTCTTGGTGAGCTTCGAAGTCTTGTGCGTCTTTGGCTCTTCGTTGCTTGAACCGGGCAAGCTCCTCTTCTCTTCGCTTGGTGAAATGTTTTTGCTCTTGATCCCATTTCTCGTAAGCATCGCGCAATAAGCTTCGAAGGTGGTAGTTTAGATTTTCCCGTACAACCATCGATTTGTTGCAATGCGGACAGAAAATGACATTGCCGATCATGAAATTTCTCACGGGCTCGACATAGGTTTCATGGCATTTGAAGCAGCGCACGGAAATTTCCCATGAGTCGATCGCCGGCAGCGCTAGGAACTTGACCGGTGAATCCACCTGTTCGGTGGCCACGGCCGGACTCAATCGCGCTGTAGCCACGGCTTGGCTGGGAGCATTTTCGGCGGCAGATGCCGCTTGCGCCGGAGGCTGTTTGGGTGCAGCCGCCGGAGCTGGTTTACCCTGTCCCTTGCGGAAACGGGACGCGAAATCTTCGCCCAATTGCATCTCGGGGTGTATTGCTCGAGCGCGGGAGATTAACGCCTCCTCGGTCTCAATATTATTGGGATCGGTGACACAGCAGTCCACCGGACAAACAGCCGCACATGCCTCGTAGTCATGGAAGCCCACGCATTCTGTGCATAACTTTGGATCGATGACAAAAATCGTTTCACCCTGGGAAATCGCGTTATTAGGGCACTCCGGCTCACACGCGCCGCAGTTAATACAATCCGTGGTAATCATAGTTGCCATGCATTCGATCCTCCTAATTTTCGCGGGAATTTGAACTGAAGATGAAAACTCGTCTTATGCTAGATTAAATCCCGCTAGGTTTCAATTCCGGGAAGTCGAAAAGGAAAATGACCCATTCTGGCCGCCGGCTAGCAAGGAAGGCCGCAAAGCTCCCCTGCGGGTCTCGGCGCCGTTCCAGAGTCTCGTAAGAGCAACTCGGGCACTGTCAAACCCGTCGGGTCGCAAGCTTAGACAAACGCAACCTAAAGCCGGAGTTCTCCTATCTCCCTTGGGCGCGACGTGTTAGATCGATCAATTCAATTCGATATCCGTTGGGGTCCTCGATGAATGCGATTTCTGTCCCCCCGTGTTTCATTGGGCCTGGCTCGCGGACAATTTTTACCCCCTTGCTACGGAGGTCATCGCAAGCCGCATAGATGTCATTCACGCCGAAGGCCAGATGGCCAAAGCCATTGCCGAGATCGTAACGATCTGTATGCCAATTATGGGTCAATTCCACTACTGTGTGCTCTGACTCATCCCCGTACCCCACGAAAGCCAGGGTAAAGCGGCCTGAAGGAAAGTCTTTCCTCCTGAGGAGTTTCATCCCCAGAGCCTCGCAGTAAAACTTGATAGATTCATCAAGATTATTGACGCGGATCATCGTGTGAAGGAATTGCATTGCCATCCTCCTTGTCAGCCGATCGCGTGTCGGCACCTGGAGAATAACAACATGAATTCGGTCCATCAACCTCAGCGTTTATACAAGGCACTAAGAAATTTGGTTGTACTCTTGGAACACGCGTCATTGTAGGTTATAGTAAAGCCTACCAATGAGAAGACTTCACCCATTGGCACAAGGTCGGTTCTTAATTTTCTTTGCACTGCTGCTCGTTTTTGACCTCTTCGCCTCACAGGGCCTTGCTGCCACAGATATCAAAAAGGTGAGATTGGCTTATGCCGGATGGGAGATCGGCACGGCGGTGGCCTATGTCGGGGTTGATGCCGGGCTCTTCAAGAAACAGAATCTCCAAATCGAAGAAATCCCCATCAGAGACACGCTCTCAGCCGGTGTGCAAGCCCTGTTGGGAGTGGATTTGTTGATTGGTTCCGGCAGTCCGTTGGCGATTCTGCAGCCCATGGTGGGCGGAGCGGACGTGACCCTCTTTGGTTCCCATTTTCGCCTCGACCATTACGGCATGGGCGTGGCGGCTTCAGTTTCAGCCGTGAAGGATTTGAAGGGCAAGCGGATTGCCGTTTCGGCCTTGGGTTCCAGGTCGGATCTTATCGCCCGCGTTATTCTGCGGCGTGCGGGGCTCGATCCCGTTAAAGACGTTGAGTTTGTGGCTGGCGGATTATCGCCGGCAAGAGCGCTGGCGATCTCAAAAAATCTGGTTCAAGGGGCGCCGTTGAGCGAAGACGTTGCGACCGAGGCCAAAAAGCTGGGCATTAAAATTCTCGATGTTAAAGCCGTTCCCGTCATTACAGACCTTCTGCTGACCACCCGATCGTTCATTACAAAAGAAGAAGACATACTTAGGCGTTTCATGAAAGGTTACGCGGAGGCCATACACCATTTTGTAAGCCGCCGTGAAGACAGCCTGGGGATTATCAAGAAATACTTTCCCGGCAGCCAGGCGGGCTCGGTTGAGACCATGTACGATGCCTTTGTCGCCCAGCTTAGGCCGCTCCCCGAGTTGAATCATGAGGCCATCCAGGCGCTTGTCGATGTCGGGGCGGTGGTTGATAAGCGCACCCAGTCGCTCAAGCCGACTGATATCATCGAGCCCCGCTTTCTGGACGAGCTCAAGCGCAGCAAGTTTCTAAAAGATCTCTACACCGAAAAAGTCAGTCTTTAAGCCGGTCGCGGCTAGTTCTTCGGCTCCGACACAGTGCAGGCTGCCCTTACGCTCTGCTTCCCGCAAACACCCCCTCTACTACGGATTGATTCCCCATGGCTGGAACTTTAGATTCGCTTCTGCTATGCAGCAGTGAATAAGGCAGTGACGGAGGGGTTTATGAGACTGCAAAATCAAGTCGCAATCGTCACCGGCGCGGGCCGTAACATCGGTGAAGACATCGCAAAACTTTTTGCCCAAGAGGGTGCCAGAGTAGCGGTTGTGGACCTCGATCAAGGAAGAGGTAACCGCGTAGCCGGTGAGATTAACACCCTCACCCCAGGACGAGCTGTTGCCATCGCCTGTGACGTTGCTTCGGCGGCCTCCGTGGAAAAAATGGTTCAGGCCGTGGTGACGGAATTCGGCGGCGTGGATATTCTGATCAACAATGCGGCGTGGACGGATCACAAGACTATCTTCGATATCACGGAGGAGGAGTGGGACCGAGTCATGAACGTGTGCTTGCGCAGTATTTGGTATTGTACCCGGTGCGCTGCCCGAATTATGATCGATCAAAAGCGCAGAGGCAAGATCGTCAATATCGCTTCGACCTCCGGCTACTGGGGCCGCAAGGAGGCGACAGCCTATTCAACAGCCAAGGCCGGCGTGCTTAACTTGACTCGCTCCATCGCTGTTCAGTTGGCTCCCGAGGGAGTTCGTGTGAATTCGATTTCCCCCAATCGAATTGGCTCACCTGTTGGCCAGGATGAAGTTCCGTCGAACCGCGTGGTCAAAAATCTCGCTGGCCGCCGTGGAATGCCCATGGACATTGCCAGAGCGGCGCTCTTTCTCGTGTCCGATGAGTCGGACTTTATCTACGCGATTGATCTGCCCGTCGACGGTGGTGCCCTGGCGATCCGTGATTAGCTTCGTTCCGTTGTCTCCATTATCGCGCGTGTAATTGCCGAAGCAACGAATGCGCACATGCCGGCCGCATGCCCTCGGGACAGATGAGGGCCATAAGGACCCATAGGCGCACGGACCCAAGGCGTTTGGGCCGGGGCATTTGTCCTCGATATCGCTGCGCTCCAAGACCTTGATTTATTTC
>JBFJNS010000328.1:0-4018 GCA_041618055.1 Binatia bacterium | reverse complement strand
GCATGAACGGCGTCCACTGGGGCCTTGCGGGCCTGCGTGGCAAATTCATGCCGGCCTGATGGGGAGTTCGGCCCCCTTTCCGGCGGTTACACTCGTGGCAAGAACAAACGACGTTCTCCCAAGTGGAGGTTCCGCCCTGAGCCCGCGGGATGACATGGTCCAAGTTCAGTTCGTGGCGTGGCAGTCGTCGCCCACAGTACTGGCATATGCATTTGTCTCTTGCGTAGATATTGTAACGGCTGAAGCGTACTTGCCGCTTGGGCACGCGATCGTAACTTATCAGGAGAAGGACGCGCGGCACACGAATGATGCGGTTCACCAAGCCTATGGAATCGTCGTGCGCAGCTACGGACAGGTCGCTCCAGCTTTCGAAATCGAAGGTCTGGTACTGCTCGTTTACCGCCTTCGCGATGCCTTGGTAGAGAAGCACGAAGGCTCTGCGCACCGATGTAACATGGACCGGTAAATACGAGCGGTTGAGGATGAGGACCTTCGTGTTAAGAATAGAATAGCCGGGCGCTGTGGCCGAATAGTTCATGGAAGCTTAACCGCTGCACGAGAAATCGTTTTGTTTGGCACTATTATAACAACAATATCCGGGGTGGAGAACGATGTCAACCTGGCCCGGGGATCGGGCGGTGCGGAGAAAACGAGCTTGAAGTTAATGATGTTTTACTCTATAAAAGCGTTTAGTCGGCCCTTATGATCTTGTTTGGATCTCCGATGTCGAACGGCGATCCGTTCACGCCAGCCCGCCCTTAAGCGAAATTCATCCTGACGTTAACAGGACACCTATGAAACAAGAAATTTTTGTCAACTCAACATCTCAGGAAAGCCGCATTGCGATTATGGAGGATGGCCTGCTCGCTGAGTTTCTTATCGAAAGAAAAGAGGAGCGGGGCATCGTCGGGAACATTTATAAAGGCAAAGTCGCCCGTGTATTGCCAGGGATGCAGGCCGCATTCGTCGAAATCGGCATGGACAAAGCCGCGTTTCTTCACGCCTCGGATTTTTTTGCGGTGTCGGAAGAGGTGCCCCTCATAGCGGCCTCCAGCGACGATGTCGACTTCGAGTCTCCCCCTCCTAAGCCGGTTCACCACCGCCGATTACCGCTGGAAAAACAGATTTCCCGTGGCGAAGAAATCCTGGTTCAGGTGGCAAAGGACCCCTTGGGAACCAAGGGCGCTCGTGTAACCTCGCATGTGTCGCTCCCGGGTCGCTACATGGTCTTTATGCCCAATACCAGACACATCGGCATTTCGCGACGGATCGAAACCGAAGAGGAGCGTAAGAGGCTCAAAGAAATTGCCCAGTCTTTTCTCTCGGACGAAGGGGGGTTTATCCTGCGCACCGCCTCCGAAGGACGCAGCAAACGAGAAATTCAGCGGGATTTCCGTTTTCTCACCAAACTTTGGAAAAGGATTCAGAAGAAGGCCGAGACAGCGCCGGCACCCTCTTTGATTCACCAGGATCTCGATCTGATCGCCCGCACCATCCGCGATTTCTTCATCACCGATACGGAGCAGGTCATGATCGACTCAGCCAGGGATCATCGCCGGGTGGTGGATTTTGTACGCCACTTCATGCCCCGCCTCAAGTCGAAGATCGTTTTGTACTCCGACGGTGAGCCTTTGTTTGATCGCTATGGGATCGAAGAGAAGATCCAAAAAGCGTTGGACCGGCGGGTTTGGCTTCGGTCGGGCGGCTATATCATCATCGAGCGAACGGAAGCGTTGACCGCCATCGACGTGAACACGGGACGCTTTGTCGGCAAAAGAGATCAAGAAGAGACCATCGTGAAAACCAATCTAGAAGCCGTACAGGAGGTTGTGCGCCAGCTGCGGCTAAGAAACCTCGGCGGCATTATTATCATCGATTTCATCGACATGGAAAAAGACGCAAATCGGAAAAAGATTTACGATGCCCTCAAAAATGCGGTTAAGAAAGACAAGGCACGAACGAACATCCTCAAAATCTCTGAGTTGGGGCTGGTTGAAATGACGCGGCAACGAACCCGCGAAAGCCTCGAAAATCAGCTCTTAAGGCCATGCCCCCATTGCGATGGGCGCGGCCGGATCAAGTCTTCCGTGACAATCGCCTATGACGTCCTGCGTGCCATCAAGAAGCAACAGACACACTTAGAGAATGGCAAGAATATCGTCGTGCGACTCCACCCGGACATTGCAAATTTTCTTTACGATGAGAAAGGCAAGAGCCTGGAAAATCTTGAGCGGGAGATCAACCACAAAATCATCATCAAGGCGAGCGAAGGATTGCGCCATGAGCAGTACGAAATATCCGTTGCCTGATCTCACGCCTTGGGCCACGGGCGAACCTCGGTCTCCCGCCGCATTCGCTTCGAATCATAAGCTTCGAAGTGGGTGAAGGCCGCGGCGGGCCGTCGCGGTTTGGCTTTGGGCCAGGTCCGCGCATGTCCGATGGGAACCACCCAAAGGAGCCGGAGCGCGGGCGGGACGTGAAAAAGTTCTCTCAGCTCCGGTTCGACCTCTTCCCGCACTGAGACCCACACCGTTCCCAGCTTCATGCTGGCGGCCGCCAGCATCATGTGCTCGACCGCGTTGGCGACGCTTGCTTGAAAAAGCTTCTCACGGTCGCCTGACTGTCGTGTCGTCAGGTAGACGTTTTTCGTTCTTGCGTCGCCGCAAACCAGAACCAATACGCTCACATCGCCGACGTAGTCCTTTTTGAGGCCTTTGTAGTGGACGGGATCTTCCCGTTTCCGCCGCCGCCATTCGTTATCGTAGATCGCGCGCACCCGCTTCATTTTCTTGCGGTCACGGGTTATGACGAACTCCCAGGGCTGGCTATTGGCGCCCGACGGAGCCCAACGGGCGGCTTCCAGAATAATCTGGAGCTCCTCGTCGGTGACTTTGCCTTTCTTGTAGACTCTAACGCTTCTTCTTGTACGTATGATCTTCAATAGATTTTCGATATCCATGGGTGCTTACTCTCCGCCTTCACCTGAGAAGGCATTCGGGAGCCGTGGACGGGCCACCGTTTGGGTCAAGCCGAGTCGCTGGAAATTGTTCTTGCCCCTTCCGGGCATTTCAAGCGGCGGCAAGTCATAGATGCGGAACGGGCCACCTTGGAACGCAAAGACGCAAGGCTAGGTGTATTTAGCTCCAGGAAGAGGGTTTGCGACCGCCTCTTCTAGGCTGGTGGCGCGCTTCCATTCGGACGCCGGTCGGCTCTTCCCGTCCGCGCCGATTTGATCCATCGCGGCGTAAATCTCGATTTGCAGGCCGTCCGGGTCAAGAAACTCAATGCCCGGATTACCGCCGGGGCCCCGACGGCCCTCATAGATAATCTTGATATTTTTTTCACGGAGGAAGTCACGTATGCGAAAAAGTTCCGAAACGCTTTCGACCTGAAGCGCCATATGATCAAAGCCCACCTGGCCTCGTTGGGGCGCCGGGGTTTTCTGGTCTGCAGGCGCCAGGGCGATGGTGTGATGATCGGAGGCGTTGCGGAGAAATACCATTCCCCGCTCGTTGCGGTCGGAGACTTTGAAGCCCATCACCTCGGTCCAGAATGCCGTGCTGCGCTCGACGTCGCTCACGGTGAAGACGACGTGGCCGATCTTTTTGATTTTAATTGGAGTTAGTGCACTCACCCTTCAATCCTCCCTTTGTTTGCCGATGCGGTGCGCCTTGCCCTGTCCTTATGGGCTACTCGTTGAGCTTGCAACGAACATTCGCCTTGGATCCGCGGTTTAAGATAGCCGATCTTCGAAACGTCCGGCTCTCCAAGGGTGAAAATCGAGTTTCCCGCCAGCCTGTAAAGAACTACTCGAGCCGAAATTTGTTGACCAGTTTCTTGTTATAGCCTCTTACCGAGTTCATGGACATGGAGCGCCTTTTGAGGAGGTCGAGACGAATGACTTTCCACTGCAGGCTCTTGGCCAGCGTCCGACGCTCCTCTCCGTCCTGGACATGCTTCAGCAGGTCTTCCAGCGTATGGATGTCCTTGCGCAACTCAGCTTCCGGCGGCAGCACAT
>JBFJNS010000327.1:0-4024 GCA_041618055.1 Binatia bacterium | reverse complement strand
CACGGGCCGTGTAGCCCCTTCCTCGCGCATGGGCAGGTCATCCGTATCGCCGTATACCGAAGAGGACGAAGCGTAAACGAGTTTCTTAAGCGTGGTGTCTTTGCACGCCTCCAATATCACTTGTGTTGCCCGGATGTTGTTTTCCGAATAGTGCGAAAATTCCCGACCCCAGCTGGAACGAACACCGGGCTGCGCTGCGAGATGAAACACGTACGAAACTTCCTTCACGAGCTTGCTTAGATCAAGGCTCAGGATGTTTTCGTTGAGCCAGTAAAAATGAGAATCTCGCAAAAACGCGGAGATGTTTCGCTCTTTGAAGCGAACAGGATAGTTGTCCAAGAAACTGTCCACGCCAACAACCTCGTGGCCCTCCGCTAACAGTCTTTCTGTCAAATGCGAGCCAATAAATCCCGCTGCACCCGTGATCAATGAACGCATGTCATGCCTTTCCCACTACTCGAGCCCTTCCGTTAAAGTCTGCCACGATCCACTGCGCCGAGGTCCGCAGATCTTCCGCTATACAACAGACCGAAAAAGACATTTCACGGCCCGAACCTTTTCCGAAATAAGAACTCTCATCGCTGGAACTCGAACCGACCTTTCCAAGTCAGTTTTTTGATTGCCTACCCCATACAACGATGTCACGAATCAGTGGACCGTCTCGATCCACAAAGACGGCGGGGAGTCCCGGCGTTGCTAACAGAGTCATCAGCCTACACCTGCCATCCAGCCCGGCGCATTTTTTCAATCACTGCATCGAGCAGAGAGTCCTCATTTTCGATAACCATGGCTGCTCGGAGCGCATATAATTTGTCGCGGGCAAAAGGGAAACGAACAAGCTTTAGAATGTCTTTTTCTGTCGTGATGATAAGATCTAAATGACGAGCCGCGCGGTTGATCCGCTGCCAATCGGCGACAGTGTAGACGTGGTGATCAGGAAACTCCAGCGTGTCTGCGACCTCCCCTTCCCACTCGTGAATCGTTTCGTACACGCGAGACGGGTCCGCAATCCCCGTAACCGCAAGGATCTTGTTGCGCGACAGCAGACCGAGCGGATGCTCCCTCCACTTTCTTTTTTCGAATCCTAGCAGCTTCATAGCCTGAATTTGGCCCCGGAAGGCCGGCACCCGGTCATACTTCTGAACCCGGGACATCCATCGATCTTGGGCACCTGTCAACAGGAAGCAATCCGCCCGACGCAAAGACCGCATCCCCTCCCGGAATGGGCCTGACGGAAGGACAGTTTCCACTGCGCTCTCACCGAGCAGCACAAGGTCCACATCTCGCTTCAATCGGCGGTGCTGAAAGCCGTCATCGAGAATGAGGACGTCGACATCCCCCGCGGCGAGCAATGCTTGACCCGCACGGAATCTATCGGCGCACACGCTCACGGTCTGCCTATAAATCCTTGCCATCATTGCCGGTTCGTCCCCGGCCGCTGCGACGTCCGCCTCGTCGCTCGGAACGCCCGAATCCTTTTCATCGAAATGAAGAATCACCGGCTCGGATTCTTTCCTCTTGTAACCCCGGCTAAGGATTCCAACCTTCAGTCCGCGCTCTTTGAGTCGCTGGGCGAGCCACAGGGTAGTTGGCGTCTTCCCGGTTCCGCCAACAGTCAAGTTACCCACGCTAATGACTGGCCGACCCAGCGCTTTCGCTCGGAGGCACCCAAGAGAATAGAAAACATTGCGAATCTCCGTAAGCAAAAAAAACAGACAGGAAAAGGGAAGCAACAAAAGCCAGCCCGCCCACCCCAAGAGCCCGCTGCGCTTCCACACTCGCTGAATCCAAAGACGGTTCATAAGTGATGATGAGAGTGCATAATCGTTGCAACCGCCTCCGGCCAATGGCCTTACAGTTGAATGTATCGGGAGACCAAATTCACACTAGCGTCTAGCGCGCCGCCATCCCGGACCGCCACCTCATAGGCTTTCCCGCCCATCGATTGACATCTCTCTGGCGCCCCGATGAGGGCCCTGATTTCTCGCACCAAGTCCTCAGATCCGCGAACCTCGATTCCCCCACCCGTTTGCATGAGATCCTTCGCCAGTGCCGTGAAATTCGACATGTACGGACCGAAGAGAACGGGCTTTCGGAACCGCGCCGGCTCTAGTAAATTATGCCCTCCAGCGTCAACCAGACTCCCTCCCACAAAAGCAATGTCCCCCATGGCATAGAATCGCTCCAAATCTCCAATGGTATCGAGCATCATGACATCTTTGTCAAAGTAGGAACCCCCGTTCACTCGGCTTTTCTTCTGATAAGCTAATCCCCGCGCAACAAGCAGTCGCTCCACTTCACGAAAGCGTTGCGGATGCCTCGGCGCCAATACCATGCGCAGTTCTGGAAACTCTTTTTTCAGAGATTCAAAGGCGTTAAGTACAATCTCTTCCTCACCCTGATGAGAGCTACCCACCACCCAGAGAAACCCGTCGCGCAATCCGGTGCCATGAGACGGCTCGGTTGGGCCGCCCGAGTCCAAGTCGTCGCCGGGCGTCTGCAACATTGAGGCTGCATGCTTGAGATTGCCGGTAACCAAAACCCTGCCGGGGTCGGCACCCAGAGCCATCACCCGCGCACGATCGGCTTCCGATTGCATCCCGAGAACCTTAAAGCACTGTATCGCCTCGCGAAAGAGCCAGCCAAATCGGAAGTACCGTTGAAATGCGCCTCCCGAGACGCGTCCGCTGAGCAGTATCGCGGGGATGCCCCGGTCGCGCGCCTGCCGTAGAAAATTCGGCCAAATCTCCGTTTCGATGATGATTAAAAGCGCCGGGTTCAAAATTGCCAATGCACGCCCCACCGTCCATGAAAAATCCAACGGCAGGAAAATAACCTCATCGGCCGCCGTCAGTTGCCGGGCCAGTGCATTTCCGGTCTGCGTAAAAGTCGAAAGGAGTATCTTGCGATGAGGGAAACGGCCTCGTAGCCCATGGATCAGTATGCGCGCCGCCCGTACCTCTCCGACCGAGGCCGCATGAATCCACAGGGGACGACAACCGGCCATGCGCGAGCGCAGATTCCTCCCATACCAGCCCAGACGTTGCGGCAAACCGGCGCGAAAGCGCTCACCCGCCAGCAGCAGGAAAGGGAGTAAGGCGAGCGCCAGAAAAAATGCGATAAAGAGTAAGAAATTGTAAAGAAAGTAAGCCATGCCGCGATCGATCGTTTCAGTGCACCGTTTCCCGACTCCTTGCTCCTTCTTCCTCCAAAAGCTGCAAGCTATAAAGCCTGCTGTATTCGCTCTGCCTGGCTAATAACTCCTCGTGCGTCCCCTCTTCGGCGATTCGGCCGCCAACGAGCACGACAATGCGATCGGCTTTTCGAATAGTCGACAAACGATGGGCGATTACAAGGGTTGTTCGTTTAGTCATGAGGTTTTCGAGAGCTTCTTGCACGAGTTTTTCCGATTCCACGTCTAAAGCCGATGTGGCCTCGTCCAGAATAAGGATCGGAGCATCCTTAAGCAGTGCTCTCGCGATAGCCAGCCGCTGCCTTTGGCCGCCGGAAAGCTGCATCCCCATCTCGCCAATCTCCGCATCATAGCCATTGGGGTGAGCCATGATAAACTCATGGGCGTTTGCGGCTTTGGCCGCCGCGACGATCTCCTCCAAACTCTTATCGGGTCGACCGTAAGCGATATTGTTTTTCACCGTATCGTTGAATAGAAACGTATGCTGACTGACGATGCCAATTTGTGAGCGCAGACCCGCCAGGGTCACGTCGCGAAGATCAAAACCATCGATCATGATACTGCCGGAAGTGACGTCGTAGAAACGCGGAATCAAATCCGCCAAGGTGCTTTTCCCCACGCCGCTCACCCCAACCAGCGCAATCATCTCTCCCGCCCGGATTTTCAAGTCGATGTTATTCAAAACTAATTTTCGGCCATAACCAAAACAGACGTTGCGGAATTCGATTTCACGATGGAACCTCGATAGGGAATGGGCGTTGGGCTTCTCTTTGATCTCCGGTTCCACGTCGAATATTTCAAATACCCGCTCCGCCCCGGCCACGGCTTGAT
>JBFJNS010000326.1:0-4025 GCA_041618055.1 Binatia bacterium | reverse complement strand
CCTGAATCGACGGCCGCTAACAAGATGGACAATCTGATCCCTATGAGGTATGGAGGGAGCGGACACGGCAAAAAGCGCCGGCCGTGAATCATTTAGTTATGAACATCTCTTGGGAGGAAGCCAATGTGGGACGCAGAAGCAGACATCCTCGTGCTCGGGGCCGGTCATAACGGCCTCACCGCTGCCGCTTACCTGGCAAAAGCCGGACTGAAAACTTTAGTTCTGGAGGCAAAACAACAAGTAGGCGGAGGCTCGAGCACTGCAGAACTCACCGTGCCCGGATATCGCCACGATACCTGCGCTTCGATCCACGGAGGCATTCAGGCCGGCCCTGTTCTCAAGGATCTTGAACTGCACCGTTTCGGCCTCCGCTACATCTATCCCGATCCGCTTTACGCCAGCGTATTTCCGGACGGTACTTCCCTCATCACATGGCGCAGTGTGGAACAGACCATGAAAGGGATTGAACACTTTTCCCCGAAGGATGCTGCCGCCTATCGCCGCCTGATGAACTTTTGGGACAAGGCATTCAAGGATGGCTTTGCTCGCTCGCGCTACTCGCCGCCGCGCAAGCCGACGGAAATTTACGCGCGCCTGGAAAAGAGCGAATTTGGCGGCGACGCCATGAGGTTCATGGCCAGTTCCCCACTTGAAGTGGTCAAAGAACTTTTCGAAGAGGAGCATGTCCGCGCGCATGTGCTCAAAGCCTCCATCCAGGGTGGAATATTCCCCGACCAGTTCGGCAGCGGCAACCTGGTTTTTACAGCCGGCACGGGCGCCCGCCACACGTTCGGATGGGGACTCGCCGAGGGCGGCGCGCTGGAGTTGCCCCTGGCTTTGACCCGGTGCCTGCGCTCGTTCGGCGGCGACGTGATCACCGGCGCCCCCGTAAAGGAAATCATCGTTGAAAACGGTACCGCCACAGGCGTCATTACGTCAGATGGAAGGCGGTTCGGAGCCCACAAGGCGCTGGTGGCCGGGCTGCATGTCCGCCCGCTATTCCGGGAGATGATAGACCCGAAATGGCTCGACTCAACCCTGGTGGAGGCGATGGGAAACGTAAAGACCGGGCTTTCCGAGGTCGTGCTTCACCTCGCCCTCTCCGAACGTCCGCGCTATCGTCCAAGTTTCGGAGTCGATGATGTCGTTCATGTACACGCTTCCGAGTCCATCTCCGATCTCATCGCCGCTTACGCCGAGTATCGCAAGGGGAATCGTTACCCCCGCGCTCCGTTCCAGATCCTCTGTCATACGCTGCTCGACAGCAGGCGCGCGCCCCAGGGTCACCATGTGTTGAACGTGGGCCATTACGCGCCTTATGACCTCTCCGGGCGCCCTCAATTGTGGTCGAGCATCAAGGAGGAACTCCTGCACCATGAAATGGAGCGCGTCCGCGAGTATATTTCCAACGTCAGCGAAAAAACCGTCATCGGCAAACTCGTCGAAACACCTTTGGATATCGAGGCGAGCAACGCCATGTTCCTTCGCGGCGATATCGGCGGAATGGGCCACCTTCTCTCCCAGGAAGGTTTTCTACGGCCGCACCCGAGCATCTCGGATTATCGCACGCCCATCCAGCGGCTCTATCTGACGGCTGCGTGCACCTTTCCCGGAGGTTCCATCAGCGGCGCGCCGGGGCACAATTCGGCAATGACGGTCCTGAGCGACTTGGGTCTGCACGCACCAACCCAATAGGAGGAAGACGATTTATGGCGATATCGAGAGCACCGTGGGATCTCTTGCGCGAGAAGGACGCCGAAATGGCCAAGATGCATGACCAACTGGACAGCATGGCCTTTAGCGACGGGCGCTTGTCCAAGAGAATCAAGCTACTCATGGCCATGGCCATCGACGCCTCGCATGGCAAGGAAGGCGGTGTAGGAGTCTATGCCAGGCGCGCCAAAGAGGCAGGAGCAACGGACGAGGAGGTATTCGAAGCGGTCCGGGTGGCGACGCTGATTTCCGGCACCAGCGGCCAGACCACTGCCCTAAGAGGCCTCGACGAGTTGATCCGCGGCGCTTCGAATCCCCGCGCCAATAAGCAAGACTGAGCCTTGGGATTGGTTGACACCAGCGGTCGGTTCGTGAGTGCGGCAGGCTTTGAAAAGGTATGCTGCAACCTTAACTGTGGACGCTTGGAGTCTACGGGGTAAGTGAATGAATCGGGCGGTTTCAGTATTTGCGAATCTGCGTCACGAACCGAGAAAGAAGAAATAGAATTAATCCCACTATGATAAGCAGGAACGCCAGGGGGACCGCTTCAAGCAATCTAAAGCCCTCCCCGGGGAGCTCCCCCATGGAAACGAGATGTTCATCGATGTAAATGAAGGCATCCAAGGCAGAAATGTTTACCGAAACGCCTCGCCATAGCCAATAGTACGCTTGAAAAGCGCCAATCCCCACACCCAATCCCGTCGAGAGGCCAGCAATAACGAGAAGCGACTTGTTGAGGAAGAACTTGAATGTCATGGCCCTTTCTCCTATGACCGCTCTCAACTCACCACAAAAACTTCCACATGTGCATCTTCGAGAGGTCTCATGCTTCCGATTCTTGAAGCATTTGCAACGCGCCGTCTGAGATTCTTTTCAGCGTTTGCCAACCAACATCCTTATTCTTCATTGTCATTGCCACCCGCGGGTCCGGCCGTGCGCGCGTGTAATATATGACTATTGTCGCTCTAGTCCGTCCAGGCTGCAAGAACAAAAATGACGAGCGAACCGCGCTCTATTGCATCGACTGTTGCCCACTTCCCGATACGTAACTCACGGCGCTGTCGAACTGTTGTTTCAGATTCGCTCCCCGCGCAAACACCTCTTCCGCTGTGCATTTCCCCAGCCGGCAGGCCATGGCCAAATCGATCGGCGTCAGATCTAAACCTGGGGGTTGCACGTGATGAAGATATTGCACCGCCCGATCGTTGGAATCGACTTTGAGGCAATCCCAGGTATAGATAAAGCGGGCCGGATAAAGAATCACGCGAATGTACGGTTTGCGGTTCTTAGGTTCAAGCTCGGTGAGATAAGTCAATTCGTCGAGCTTGGGGAGCCAGCTTTTTTCCAAGCTATCGCGCAGGGCGCCGCGAATGTCATCTTGATCCGGCCGCTTGAACAGCGGGCGATGATTGTTGAGCAAGGGCACCCCGTGGTCAAGGAGATCAAGCCGATCGATGAGGGGCAAGCGTCCCCAAAGATATTCGGGATTGCCCCAAAAGACGGAAAGCTTTTTGCCGTAATCGGGGTCCAGTGCTTTCGCCGCGGCAATGCAGTTTAAGATTTCCGCGGGCGGCTCCGCGCAACTCAGCAACAACCCTACATCGATATCGCTGTAAATCTCGCTGAACCCGCCATGGGCAAGGCTGCCGAGCTTGTAGACCTCAACGAGGGACGTGCCCAGCCGCGCTTTGAAATGCTCGGCGACGCTCTTTACATAATTTTCGATCGCGTTCATCGGTAACACTTAGAAACCGGCAAGGGGCAGTCGAGATTCTCGATTCGCCAGTTTGATTTTCAACGTTCTTGCCACCGCATTATCGCTATCATCGGCTAGCCCTGGACTCACCGAAACGCATCGCCACCTGCAAGGCGATGCACCCCCAGACACTCCTCCCCGTCACATTAGCTCAAAACCTCATTTACCGTAAGCGTCCGGCAACGCCGTGCGCGTGCCACACTACGAGATTGAGCGTCTCAAGGGGATGGGGCTAATGATTTGATTGACCTTATTAAACCGTCATGGGTCGACGTCGAGGTAACGACCTTATGCGCTACCGCGCGGACCACGACATGAAATCGCTAGGCAGAAAGGCGGGAATGCAGAATGGTCTCCGGGCCCCCAGTGCAGTGTCCCCAACGCTTCTTTACATTTGGATGCTCCACAGAGGCAGGCCTTCCGCCCGTGGTCAATAGGCCGATGCCTTGTAGGCCACCCCGCCAACCCCGTCGAGTGGATTTTCCCACGGTTGGGGCCTGACGGAACCTTGTCGTTCTTGTGCCCACGGGCTCCTGTCCCACCTCTGTGGAGCCTG
>JBFJNS010000325.1:0-4037 GCA_041618055.1 Binatia bacterium | reverse complement strand
CGGCTGCGGAACTCGCGCCACCCCGAGGCTGCGCCGGACTGGCGCTCAAACAGTCCTCGCCGTCCGCGTTGCGGACCGCGCCTGCTCGCCAAGTGCGGGGCCCGAACCTCCGCGATTCGCGACGCCAGGCGTGGCCCCCGCACCTACCGATGACCGCGGTAGCTCCGCCATCTCATGGCAAGCTTCTCTTCTAGTTTAAGCTCTGCCTGTTGTTGTACCCCTTGCCGCTTACCCCGTATCGCGAGCCCTCCCTGTTCTTGGATGGGGAGAGGGGGGGGGGAGCGGGTTCGAAAGCAGCATCAGAGATTACGCCGGCGACGATTTCGGCTCGCGCAGGCGGAGGGCGAGCATGAAGGCGCCGAGGAGGATCATCGGGAGGCTGAGGATCTGGCCCATGGTGAAGGGCCCGAGGAGGAAGCCCAGGTGCGAGTCCGGCTGGCGGAAAAACTCGACCACCAAACGCGAGAGGCCGTAACCGGTAATGAACGTCCAGAAGAGCGTGCCCGGCGGAGGTGAGAATCGACCGAGGACCCAGATGATCGTGAACAGAAGCACCCCTTCGAGCCCGAACTCATAGAGCTGCGAGGGGTGGCGGCACTGCGGGCCGCCGGCCGGAAAGACCATGCACCAGGCCGCGTCGGTCGGGCGTCCGTAGAGCTCACCGTTGATGAAGTTGCCGAGGCGCCCCAGCCCCAACCCGATGGGCGAAGCCGTCGCGGCCACGTCGGCGACCGCATAGACGGAAAGGTTGCGGCGTCGGCTGAAGACATAGAGCGCGATGGCCGTTCCTGCGAGGCCGCCGTGAAAGGACATGCCTCCCTCCCACACGGCGAAGACCTTGAGCGGGTTATCGAGGTAATAAGGGAGATTATAAAAAAGACAGTAACCGAGTCGCCCGCCCAGAAAGACACCCAAGGCCGCATAGACCAGCAGGTCGTAAATCTGCTCCTTCGCCAGGTCGAGCCCATGGCTCGCCGCCCGCGCTCTAATGATGAAGTAGGCCGCCCCCAACCCCAGCAGATACATGAGGCCGTACCACCGGAACTGGAGCGGGCCGATGCTCCAGAAGACCGGATCTATGTGTGGATAGGGGATCTCGAGTGGAAGACCAATCATGTGTCCTGTCTGCCGGCCAAGTGGTCACGCATAGTACGAGGTGGACGTGCGTATTTCAAGTCAAGCAGCGGACGCTCCCTGAATGCACCCGTGGAGCTCGGTCAGGATGGGCTCGAAGCATGGACGACGACGAATCGCGCCTATAAGGTACGACCACAGTGAAACGTCGGGGCATAAAAAACGTGCATGTGGAATTTTTCAAACGCTTCACACGTCGCTGTTGTAAAAAAGTGACGAGACGATGCGATCGCCCTCACACGCAGACGCGCGCAGACCTTTGTTTACAGAGACTTTCGAGGTTTTTGGTGCACGGCACGGTTTATGCTGACTACAGGATGCACGTATCGCGAGGCGCTTCACGAAGTCATCGCGGCGCCTCTTTTGGATAGTTCTACGTAACAAGGAGGTATTGGTATGTCACAAGGAGTCGGAAAAGGAAAGCTCGTGGCAATGGTCGCGGGAGCGGCGGTCGTCGGAGCCGGAGTAGGATTATTGTACTCGCCCCAGACGGGCGTGGAGACACGCCGGCAGGTCCGCGATTACGCGACGCGTTACGCGAAGAGGACACAGGCGGAGGCCGCGAAGTTTGGCCAGGCGATGAAATTGCGCGTCGAGAAGGCAATCGAGTACGGTAAAGCCTCCCTGCCAAATCGGGAAAAGGTCCGGGCAATCGCGGCGGCCTGATTTCCCGCCGGACACGATGCGTGTCCGTGTTTCATCCCGCCAGGATATGAACGGCCTGCGGCCTCCCCGGTCGGGGCCGTTCATCTTTCAATCTCTCTCGAGATGCCTCGCACGTTAGGCATTTCACAAAGTAAAGCACATAGTGCAGTGTATTTCCTGTCAATGCAGTATTTAGTGGGTGCAGAAAACTAGGCCGTCCGTGGGGGGAGGAGAATCCTTACTGTGAGTGCTGGAGTGATTCTCGATTCCTTTCTTGTCCAGGCTGCATGACCTTGTCTGCCTCAGCCTGCCCTTCCAAGGCTCTGATGATACGCCTGATCTCCTCCCCACTCTCATTTGACATCTTCGAGGCAACCAATAGCTCGATGGCATACATAATGTTGATCGTATTGGTCACGTTCCTCTTCGATACCTCGTGTAAGATGTGGACGTCACTATCATCCTTCTCCAATTCCTTCCGGAGGAACTGGTTAGCGTTGTGGGTTTCGTTCACCCACGTGATGAAAGCGGAGGCTAGCTGCGCCAGATTGCCTCGGCTCCGCTGGAGGTCTTCGATCGGCTTGAATATGAAGAACGCAACCACATCAATGATGCCCACTCCCCCAAAAAGAAGGGCCATTTTATTCCCGTCCAAGATGAGCGTGGCCCCGCAAGAAAGGGCAATAAGGCCAAGACCGAAGTAAAATGCGATGGAATACATTTGCATGACTTTCGAAAATCCTTTATCGATCTCATCGATGACATTCAGGATTCTATCCTCGAGCTCCCCTCGCATGTGGTTGGGTTGATCTGCAGCAACACCCTGCATGTCGGTCATCGCAAGCTCCCGAGTGGCCTCAACTCATCAAATTAGCATGGTTGGAGTGAATTTCTTATTCCTGCTGTAAGCCTGCCAGGTTAGCAGGCCGTCCCAATTCATCTTGTATTTCAGAACAATCGCTTCATTCTTGAGAACGTTTGTTTTAGAAGCTGAGAATACTCTTCCATCGGTAAAGTCAAATTCCAGCGGCGTATCCTCGACCTTTGAACTCCGATGGCCGGCTTGAGGATCGATGTGTGTGCGGTGTCTCCAGTAGGCAATTGGCGCTTCAAGAAATAGGTCAGCTCCCTCAGTCGTCATGATAGAGGAGAAATCCACGACGAGTCGAAGCAGCTTCGTATCATTCGATGCCCGCATCCCTGCCCATTCCCCCGTGTTCTTTTGAAAGGCATTGTAGTAGTGGCAGACTACCAAGAGTGTCTCAGGAGTTGGCCTCAAGTATCCTTCAACGCTCTTATGTATAGTTTTCTTGGCCGGATCTGGATCTGAGACCGTTGGATCGAAGGGATGTAGCTGGAGGGCATCAACTTGACCTTCCGATGACGTGAACTTCCACTCGTGATAGGGTGGCTTGTGAGAAGAGAACTGTGTGAACTGGTAATAGAGCGCGGCGTCGTAAATTGGAAATTCTTCACCGGAGCGACGAAGTTTCCTCTTAAATACCGGCTTTCCTCTGTGTTTTTCCTTGTCGATCAGGAAAATGAGGTTGATATATAAATTCTTGGCCACAACGGGAGTCTCTGGATTTACAGACGGGCCCATAATCGGATCTCTACGCGCTTTGTTTACCTTCCGGTCAAGATATTTTGCTGACCGTCAAGAAACTTGTACTTGCCAATAAGTACGTCAAAGTTATGGGGTTTGGTAGTGTTCTCAAATTCTTTACGAAATGCCTCGCCCAGTCGAAGTACTCCTTTGTTGACTATCTCGACATAGTCGCCCAGCACTTTGGCAGCACTCGCAGTTGTCGTTAGGCAATCTGGTTTACCTTGATAGGTGAACACGACGGCATGCGGAAATTTGGGGGTTATGGATTGTGTAACGTCCACCCGATCATAGCCGAGCTCCCTCAGATCCAGTCTTTTAAGTTCTGCCAATGTCACTTGAATGAGAATGCCGTTAACCCTCTTGCCCGATTGCTTTTCAATGTCCAGGAACACAGCATTGACGGGTTTGCTCGCATCAAGGCCAGCGATGACAGGGATTACTACTCTCCATGCACGAACATAGTCAGATAAAGTTGCCACAGCGATGCTCTCGGGGCCGATTGTTCTGCCAAGAGTTTGGCTCGCACTCTGGAGATTTATAAGGGAGCCGTATCCGAAAATATAGTACATTGGGATATGGTAGTGAGTGAACACGAAGGCTAGGCTGACTCGCGGAATGTGTCAAGTAGCTATGGAAAAAATGGGCATTG
>JBFJNS010000324.1:0-4057 GCA_041618055.1 Binatia bacterium | reverse complement strand
TCCAGCAATTCCCTCACCTGTAATCCGGAAAGCTGCCTGCGGGTGGTACGCAGAAGCGCCAGGACCATCGATGTAGAAAATCCTGTTGCCTCCCCGGCCTCGGCGATCTGAGGATAAAGCTGTAAGGAATTGATCAGATTGTTGCGCAACCGAGGCTGTTTTTCCTCGATGTAGCGCGCCGCCCGTTCTTGGGAAAACCGGCGAAAAAAACGAATCAATGTCCAACCGACCAGAACGAGCAGTACCGTCGCCGTCAAGATGCTGTAAACGAGGGGCGCGTAGGGAAAAAAATCCCTGACTTGTTGAATGCCCGGCCCGAGGGCGAAAAGTAGCAGCGCACAGATGCCGGTAAGGCAAACCCCCTCGATCCCCTTGATCAGCTTGAAACGCCGGCTGAAGCGCCTAAGAAATGAGGACAGTTCTTGGTACTCTTCTTGACCCATAATGTTGAGAATGATGGCATCTTATCGCCGAATTAAGTGCTTGTCCATCCTCCAAATGGAGGGCTTTTGGCCGGTGGCATGAGATCCTATCTTGTGCTATTCAAACTGCATCTGCCCAAAGCTGAGTCAGCAATTACCCGGAAAGGATTAGTAAGGGAGCATGGAGAACTTGGAAGCGGAAACCTTGTATTTGCATGAAGGACACGAGGACGAGGAGGAGGAAAATGGGGTGCCCATGGATGAAGACCACCCCATGTGGCGCTCTGAGCGAATAACGCTCAATTCGGTCGGTATCGACATCGGTTCATCCACTTCCCACCTAATTTTTTCGCGGCTCACGCTAAGGCGTCAGGGCATCGCGCTTTCTAGTCGGTTTGTTGTCGTCAATCGCGAGATTATCCACGAGTCGCCCATTCTTTTAACCCCTTACGTGGATAAGACGACCATTGATACCAACCGACTCGATGAATTCATTCACGAAGCGTATCGCCAGGCCGGTCTGACCCCCAATGATATTGATACCGGCGCGATCATCGTCACGGGAGAAGCGGCGAAAAAGAAGAACGCCGAGGCCATTGCCGCGCTTTTCTCGGCGCAAGCGGGAAAATTCGTGTGCGCCACCGCGGGCCACAATCTGGAGGCCATTCTCGCCGCTTTTGGATCGGGGGCCGTCGGCATGACCTATAAAGAGGGCGGCGAATTTACCGTGATGAACGTCGATATTGGCGGCGGCACGTGCAAGATCGCGATTGTCCAGCAAGGAAAGGTCGTTGATACTTGCGCCCTCGAAGTGGGGGCGCGCTTGGTGGCCATGGACGACAGCGGCAAGATTAACCGGCTTGAGGACACGGCTTTGAAGATCGCAAAAACAGCCGGGATTTCGCTGAGCCTGGGCGCCACCATGAGCGAAGATGATAAGGAGAAGTTCAGCGAGGTTCTGTGCGATTCGCTGTTCGAAGTGTTGGAACGAGGCAAGCTTTCACCCCATGTGGAGGATTTGTTGCTCACGCCGAACATCGACTTCAAGGACCCGGTTCACGCCATCATGTTTTCCGGCGGCGTATCGGAATATGTATATGGATTCGAAAAGCGCAATCTCGGCGACCTTGGCGTCCATCTCGGGCGCCGCGTGCGTCGACGGGTCAACAAGCTGGCTGGCGGCATTATTCCACTCAGGCCGGCGGAAGTGCGCATACGCGCCACCGTAATCGGAGCTTCTCAGTACACCGTGCAAGTGAGCGGCAATACGATTTACCTATCCCACCCCGATCTGCTTCCGCTGAGGAATTTACAGGTGGTTACGCCTCAATTTGAGCAGACAGAGGCGGTCACGGCGGGAGACATCAAGGGCTCGGTGGAAAAGGCCTTGCAGCGTTTCGACATCCAGGATGGTGACCGGGCGGTGGCCCTGGCGATCCGTTGGGAGTTGGGGCCTGCCTACCCGCTCATTCGGACCCTCGCCGAAGGATTGGTCGGCGCCATGCGGGAACATGTGGATGCGGGACAGCCGCTCGTGTTGGTGTTCGATGCCGATATCGCCAAGCTCATGGGTAATATCATTGAGCGCGAACTCGTCCCCGGGGCTGGTATCGTGTCCATTGACGGCATCGACCTGAAAGACTTTGATTTTATCGATATCGGGCAAGAGCTTCCTGACGCCAAGGCGGTTCCCGTGGTAATCAAATCGTTGATTTTCCGCCACACGGAGATGGGCCGTGGGCATTCGCACCATCATCACCACCATCACCATTAGGGAAGCGACGGGTGCGGGGGGTGAGAAATTAGAAGTGACAGGTGTATTTGAATTGGTCAGCCGCGGGGACAAGGCGCTGGCCCGCCGCTGATTTTGGAGGGCCCCGGACATGATGAAGGAGATTTTGCCTGATATCTATACCTGGCACTGGTTCTCCGAACCGCACGGGTATAACTTCAATGGGTATTTTCTCCGGCTCCCTACGGGAAATGTTTGTATAGATCCAGTTGAGCCCTCTAACGAGGTCATGAACGAGCTTGCGTCCTTTGGCGTGGCTCGGATCCTGCTCACCAACCGTAACCATTCTCGCGCTGCCAATCGCGTGCGTAGCCGCACCGGTGCCCGAACAGCAATGCATCCGGCGGACGCGCCGCATGCTCGCGGCCAGGGGGCTGAGCTAGATGAGGAGCTGCAGGTTGGCGGCAACATCGACCCCTTGAGCGTGATCGCCGCCACGGGGAAGTCTCCGGGTGAAGTCGCGTTCCATTGGCCGGAGCGAAGGATTCTCATCGTGGGCGATGCCGTTGTCGGCGATCCGCCAGGAAAGTGCAAGCTGCTTCCCGATAAAGTCGTTGATGACCCGCCGCGTTTACGCCGGAGCGTGAGCGAACTACTGGTTCTCGACTTCGATATTCTCCTGCCCGGTGACGGCACGGCTATCCTGCAGAGCGCCAAGGAACGGCTTAGAGAACTCGTTGCCGGTTTTCCCCAATGAGAAAGGTGCTTGCCCGAATAGGCAACGAGCCGCATTCACAGCGAGCGTTGGCCTTTTATCCGTCTGCCATTGATGGCAAGCTACGCAGGATCGACTGGTATCGGTAAAGCTCGGGGTCACGGCGCGTAAGAGCAGTCCTCGGTGGGGCCGTTTCGGTGCGTTGACTTCGAGAAATTTTTCTAATATTTTCAAGTATCTTGATAGACGGTGCAGTTGCTTATGGAAGAACCAAGCGGTTGGCATAATTTTCTCGAAATCGTAACCAAGCCCGACAATATACCGATCATCGGAATGCTTATTCTCGTCATCTTTTTCACATGGCTGGGCTTGAAAGAAGCTTTCAAGCACGACAAGCTCATTGAACAAGGCAAAGAAGACGAGATTCCCCATGAAATGTGGAAGTAATCAATGCTGAGAGGTTGGCTAGTCGTGTTAGCCGTCCTCTCGGGGATAGGTTTCTCTTACGGCGGTAATTCGGCTTCATCTCTGATGCAGGAGAGGCAGTGGGAAGAAGCCCGAAAATACCTTGCGGACGGGAACCCCGCCGCCGCCGAGGCGGCGCTCGAGTCGCTATTGGTTAAGTATCCTCAAGAAGCGGATCTGCAATTCATTTTGGGGATTACCAAGTTGAGGATGCGCCAACCGCGGGCAGGCGAGAAAGCCATCAGACAGGCCCTTGGCCTCGAGCCGGATCATGTCCAGGCAAGAACGCTTCTCGGATGGCTTGAGTTGGTGGTCCTGGGCAACGTCGAGGCGGCGATCAAGGAGTATTCGACGGTGGTCAGACTGCGCCCGGATTCCCCTGATGCCTATGTCAACCTGGGAGCCGCTTATAAGAAGAACGGGCAATTGGACAAGGCGCTTGCGAGTTACGATCAAGCCTTAGCATTGCGCCCCGATTACATCGCGGCTCTTAGCAATCGAGGGTGGGTTTTCGTTGACCAAGAAAGGTGGGCTCAAGCGCGCAGTGACTTCGAGCAGGCGCTGAAAACCAACCCGCAGGATCAGGCGGCGCTTCAGGGCTTGGCACAAGTTCTGGAAAAGACCCGTGATTATGCGGGCGCGCAAGAGGCGCTCGGCAAATTGATCGCCGAGTCCCCCAATTTTGTTTACTGGTTGCAGTGGGGAAGAGTCGGCCTCATTCGC
>JBFJNS010000323.1:0-4060 GCA_041618055.1 Binatia bacterium | reverse complement strand
GTATGGCAAAGAGGGTGCCAAAACGACTTCAGATGAGAATATTGGTATAAGTATTCAATTAATATAAAGTTTTACGCTGTTGGGCATCTCGGTCGGGAAGCGAAGAAGTCTCAATTATTGCAATTTGCAATGGTAGGCTTCCAATATACGAACAAATAACGATTTCTTTGCGTTTCAGCTTGAAATTGTGTTGCAATTTGCAAAGCCATGACAGCCACAAACGACCTGCCAGGTTCAGCACGGATAATTGACTCAGGATTCTCCCTGTTGTTTGCGCCAGATCGTCGTGGGAGAAATACCAAGTATCTCCGCAGCTTTGATCCGGTTGCCGGCGCAGGCATGCAAGACCTCTTTTATATAATCCAATTCCAACTGCTCCAAGGTCTTGAACTCCCTTGCCGTGGACGTTGGCCTTTGCCCTGAGCCCGCGCGAAACTGCGGCGGAAAATGACTCGTTCGAATCAAATCGCCCGGATTTGCGAAAATGACGGCTCGCTCTACCGTATTTTTCAGCTCTCTTACGTTTCCCGGCCAATCGTGACTCATCAACAAGCTGAGAGCTTCCTCCGAGAAGTCGGCCACGGCCTTCTTCATCTCCGAGGAAAAAACTTTCAAAAAATGGCGCGCGAGTATGGGTATATCGACCTTGTGATCACGCAAGGGAGGGATGGCGATCTGAACTATGTTGAGCCGGTAAAACAAATCCTCGCGAAACCGCCCCTCACGGATCTCCGCGCTCAGATCCTTGTTGGTTGCTGCAACGACCCGCACATCGACGAAATTCTCTTCTTCGGATCCCAGCTTCTTGACCATTTTCTCTTCCAAGACCCTCAGGATTTTGGCTTGCATCTCCAGCTTCATGTCGCCGATCTCATCGAGAAAAAAAGTCCCTCCGTTGGCCAGCTCGAAACTTCCCCGCTTGGCATAAAGCGCGCCGGTAAAGGCGCCTTTCTTATGCCCGAACAATTCGCTTTCCAAGAGATTCTCGGGAATCGCCGAGCAGTTGACGGTGACGAAAGGGGCATTGGCGCGCAAGCTGTGAAAATGAATCAGACGGGCCACAACTTCCTTGCCGGTGCCGCTCTCTCCCGTGATCAGCACGGAAGAGTCGGTCTCTGCGAGTTTTCCGGCCAGCTCAAAGACCTGCTGCATGGCCTCGCTTTTGCCGACCACCACTTGCCTCCCATTGAGTTGCTTGAGTTCGCTCTTGAGATAGAGATTTTCATCCACCAGGCGTCTTCTCTCAAAGGCGCGTTCCACAAGAAAGCGAATATGACTCGGCGAAAAGGGTTTGGGGATGTATTCCTGCGCCCCTTTTTTCATGGACTCCACCGCTGATTCAATGGAGGCATACCCAGTGATCATCAGCACCAGGATCGTCGGATCGTATTCCTTGATGCGGTCGAGCAGAGTGATCCCATCCATTTCAGGCATCTTGATGTCGCAGATCACCATATCGAAGACATTTTGGTGGATTTTCTCCAAAGCGTTGATCGGGTTGAGACATGTCTCTACACTGTAACCAATCCGCTCCAATGCCGTCTTGACCGCTTCGCAGATGCGCTCTTCATCATCGACAACGATAATTTTACCCAGTGGCTTTTTGTCTTTCACTTCCATGAACCATGCCCTCCGGCGTGAGTCATCGCCCGCTCGATGTCGGATCTGGTCCAGCAGCGGGCGATGCGCGATTCGTTCCCTCTATCGGCAACAGGAGGCGCACAATCGTGCCGGAGCCGTTCGCTAGCCCGGGGCCGATACTCCCTCCTGGCGCATTTTCTATTCTAACGTTTCCGCCGTGTTCATCCATAATCCTGTACACAATCGAGAGCCCTAATCCTGTACCTGCCGGCTTGGTTGTAAAAAATGGGTCGAAGATCTTGTCTTTAATTTCATCGGCAATGCCGCGCCCGGTATCTTGCACCGAAACTTCTGCCAATCCCTCCCGAAGCCGTGTTCCAACCCTCAGGGTGCCGCCTTCCGGCATGGCCTGAACGGCGTTCATGAAAACATTCATGAGCACCTGCTGCACACGTCCCGCGTCGCACGGGATCAGTGGCAGATGGGGATCAAAATTCTCAATGAGCGCGATGCTGTGAATTTTCAGCTCGCGGTCAATCAGGCCGAGGGCAATTTTCACGATGCCGTTGAGGTCACAAGAGTCGATGTCCAATTCATGGCGCCGAGAAAAATCCCTCAGGTCGTCAATGATCCGTTTGCAGCGAACCGTGTCGTCGCTGATGCGCTTGAGCTCGTCACAGAGCCGCGGTTGATCCTCGACGTCCTCCATCAGCAAGTTTACGTTCATCAAGATGCTGGTGAGCGGATTATTTAATTCGTGAGCCACACCCGCAGCCAGCAGGCCTATGGAAGCGAGCTTTTCTGATTGCACGAGGGAAGCCTGCGCTTCCTTGAGCTCTATGGTCTTGGCTTGGACCGATTGCTCCAAGTGCTCCCGGTGCGCGTGGATTTCTTCCGCCATGGCATTGAAGGATTGCGCCAGCTCGCCGAATTCATCGCTTTCCAAGATGGGAACCCGATAGGCTAGATTACCCTCCTTGACATGCCCCGTGCCGGCTAAAAGCTCCCGCACAGGTCTGAGCAAACGGCGCGATATGAACCAGGCTGTAAGAATTGCGATGGCGACAATCGAGAGCATACTTGCAATCATCAGTCGTCTCATCCCTTCATTGACTTCCTGGGACTTCCGCTGCAGCGACTCGACCTTGAGAAGCAGAGTCAGAGACATGTTCTCCAACTGTCGGTGGGCCTGCTGACTCAGATTATTAATCTCTCGCAGAAGCTGGGCTTTATCCGTTCCCGTGCCAAGCTTCCCCCCCCGCATGAGAATAGTCGCGCGCTCCCGAATACGCTGAAGGTAAGGAACCAAGCTGTGCGCCATTTCGCTTGGCCGGCGCGCAGTCCCGTGGCACGCTGCGTCGGCACAAGTTTGCAACCGACCCTCAACTTGATCGAGTAAGCCAGCAAGCGATTGGGCTTCGTCGGTCCCTCCGAATGTAACTAACTCGCTCAACGGCATCACGGCTCTGCCGAATGCGGCCTCTAACGCACGCACGGCTTCTAGAGAGCGACTGATTTCCTGCAGCTGGTGGTTCACGTTGGCAAGGTCTCGCAACGCGTAGAAACTGATCCCGCCCATGACTGCGACCGACGGAATGGCGACAACCAGGAAGCCAAGAATCAGTTTAAAGGAAAGAGAAAGTTTCGTTTTTGACAAAAAACGATTCAAAGCCTATCACCTCGCAAGCAAGGTGAAGCGAGGCTACCAGAGAAACGCCAATGGGTCAAAAAACTCATTTTGCGCGGACCACCGGAGCGGCCTTTACCGCAGCGCTTCTACCCAACGTTTTCTTACCCCCCAACTTAGATTAACCTGCCTGCAAACTCGTCACGGCGCAAGAGAACACGGCGACGGCAGGCATGCCTCGCTTGCGGCGCGAAAGATTGGGAAGGACGCCGTCACGAGGCAGCCTTGAACGTGGCTTGTACGGCAGGCCGCCTCTCCTGCCTCAAGACGGCGCGGGCCCTTCACATCGCAGGCCCGAGATGAAAACGATAGGGACGCTATTCCCCAAAGAAAACAAGACGCGTGGGTTCGCGCAACTTGCAGGCGAGCCCACGCGTCTCCTTGGGCTTCACAATTTTACTTCTTCTTTTTTGCCGCGTCCGTCTTCGTCGGCAGTGGCTTTGACTCCTTCGCTTTCGCCGGCGCCTGGGATTTGCCTTTGTCCTCGGACGCGGTGGCCGCCTGACGGAATGGATGGCAATCCTGACAACTCCCGCGAGGATTATGCTCTGCCTTGTCCGTGTGGCAGCCGTAGCAGACCTGTCTTGCCGACGCTTTCCACTTATGTGGCACGTGGCAGGTCACGCACTCCGAGGCGGCGTGGGTCGGTTTCAGATGCAGCTCGGCGCGTTTAGGATGGCACGAGGCGCAGGAAGCGATCGGCTTTAAATGCTGCTCCTTAAGATGACACGTCGAGCACGAAAGAGTCGCCATGGGAGCGCCGTTTGGTCGCACATGACAGGTGGTGCACTC
>JBFJNS010000322.1:0-4067 GCA_041618055.1 Binatia bacterium | reverse complement strand
GGTTGAGCTTGGAAATTCGGATATTGAATACATGAAGGCCGAAAAGGAGAAGAAAAACGCCAAGAAATGGAAAGATCCGGAGCGAAAGAAGATTATCATCGAGGAATTCAACAAGAGGCGACTGACATGAGCGACGAAACTGAAACCCTCGAGGCCGAGGAATCGGAAGAGAAATCACGTCATGACATGATCCGAGAACTGGCTGACGCAGAAGAGGCGAGGGCCGCGCCGGCGGAAGAGCTCGCAGAAGAGCCAGAAGAGCCCGAAGAGCCGGAAAAGAAAGGCTCGGAGCGGGACGAGAAAGGCCGATTCAAGGCGAAGGACTCGGAAGAGCCTGAAGAGGTAGCGGAAGAGCCGAAGCCAACCAAGTATTTCCCCCGATCTTGGGAGAAGCAGGCCCAGGAGCTTTGGAAAGATCTGCCCGAAGCGGTCAAGCTCGAGGTTGAGAAGCGGGAAGGGCAGATTTTCGACGGGATTGATCAATACCGCCAGAAAGCAAAATCCTTTGAAGAGCTGAATCAGGTCATTTCGCCCTATCTTGCGAACATCCAGGCGCAGGGCTTGAACCCGGCGCAGGCGATCCAGCACCTTCTGTCCGCCGATCACGTCCTCCGGACCTCGAATCCGCAGCAAAAACTCCAGTATTTCAACAAGTTAGCCCAATACTATCAGGTGGATCTAGGCGGGCAGGCGGAAGCCGAGGAAGGCGATCCCGCTTTAAGCGAACTCAAAAATGAACTATATTCGGTCAAACAGGAGCTTGCGAAATATCAGCAGGAGAGCCAACGGGCTGCGACGGCTCCGCTTATCAGCGAGATCGAGCAGTTCCGGGCAGGACACGACCACTTCGACACCTTGCGCCCCGTCATGGCGGCGCTACTGGAATCGGGGGCCGCGTCTGACCTCCAATCTGCATATGACCAGGCCCTTTACGCGAATCCTGAGCTAAGACAGCAGGCCCTTGCCAAACAGCAAGAGGCGGCGAAGGCAAAGGAACAAAAACGCGTAGAGGCTGCGAAACGGGCCAGCGTATCTGTGAAGGGTGCGCCCTCCAGTGCGCCGGCTAAGGTCAATGTAAAAGATCGAAGGGCCGCCATTGCAGCAGCGATGGAGAACCTAGATCGATGATTGGAGATCTGACAAATGGCGTTCGCAAATGCCGCAGTCAGTGACATTATTGCGACCACGATCCAATCCAGATCGCGGGCCATAGCGGATAACGTCACCGACAACAATGCTTTGCTTACCCGGCTGCGTCAGCGCGGCCGGATCAAGCCTTTTACCGGCGGCAATGTCATCCTCCAGGAGCTTTCCTTCGCCGACAACTCAACCGCGATGTACTACAGCGGTTACGAGGCGCTGGATATCTCCGCGCAGGATGTAATTTCCGCTGCCCAGTATGACATCAAGCAGGCGGCTGTCGCCGTCACCATTTCCGGCCTGGAAATGCTCCAGAACTCAGGTAAGGAGCAAATGATCGACCTGATCGACGCCAGGATGGAAGTGGCCGAATCGTCCATAGAGAACCTCATCGCGAGCGGGATCTACTCGGACGGCACGGGTACCGGCGGCAAGCAGGTCACGGGCCTTCAAGCCGCTGTCGCCGACGCGCCCACTACGGGTGTTTACGGCGGCATCGACCGGGCCGTCTATGCGTTCTGGCGGAACGCATTATGGGACTTCTCTGTGGAGTCTCTGACCGCCAGCGCGACCACGATTCAGCAGGCGTCGAATACGCTTTATGCGAGGACGCACCGCGGATCGGACGTGACCGACTTGGTGCTGTTCGACAACAACTACTGGGGATTCTATATGGCCTCCCTGCAAGCGCAGCAGCGCTTCACGGGGAACCAGGAGATGGCCGACTTGGGCTTCATCACGGTGAAGTTCATGAATGCCGACGTCGTCCTGGATGGTGGTATCGGGGGTAATATCCCGGCCAACCGTGGCTACTTCCTCAACACGAAGTACATTCATTTCCGGCCGCATTCGAACCGAAACTTCGTTGCGATTGGAGATGATCGCTTCTCAACCAACCAAGATGCCGTGGTTCGGCTCCTGGGGTGGGCAGGCAACCTGACCACCTCCGGCGCGCAGTTCCAGGGCGTCATGACCCCATAAGGAGGTATCAGACATGCCTTGGGCTATTCAGGATACCTTTATCGGGCCACAGCAGATCGACGTTAACGGCGTCGGAACTGTGGAAACCGTGGCAAAACATCCCGTGGGCACGATTGTCCGCGCCAAAGATCCGGTTTACGGATCTGGCGAGTTTATTTACCTCGCTGGCGTGGCCACTACGGAACGCGGGAGCTGGGTTACGTATAACATGGATGACGGGTCAACCACACTGCTTGGCGCAACTTCTATCGGGCCTGTGGCGATTGCGATGGGCGCGACGGTTGCCAACACCTTCGGCTGGTATCAAATCCAGGGGAAGGCGGTTGGCCGGGTTGCGGCGGGCTTTGTGGATAATGCCAACGTCTACGCAACGGCAACGGCTGGCGTCGCCGACGATGCCGTAGTGGCGGGCGACCGCGTGAAACGGGCTAAGGGCGCTTCTGCCATTGGCACGCCGACCGCGACGACCGCAGAAATGGAGATCGACCGTCCCTTTGCAGACGACGGTACGGCTGCCTAAACTTTGGGGGGGGGTTCGCCCCCCCTTCTTTTAAGGAGGTTTTATGTCCGAGGAAGCGAATTGGATGGAAGGCTTAGACTCGACCAATAAGGCCAGAAGCACGACCATCGTGAATTTCTACGATGAGGAGGTATTGCACGAGAAAAAGAGCAAAGAGGCGGGCCGTCCCATCTATATCAAGAAAACTTTCATTCACAAGATTACTCCCGGAGATCGGTTGCTTGACGTCAAAAGGCCGGTCAGGGAAGAGGACAAGGAGGAATGGCCTTCGGCGTGGTCTCGGTATGAGCAGAAGAAGCCCGAGAATATCGAGGGCACGCCTTTAACGGAATGGGCCTACCTTTCCAAGACACGTGTTGCGGAGCTTCACGCGCTTAACGTGCTGACGGTCGAGCATATCGCCAATTTATCCGACAGCGCGGCGCATAAGATTATGGACTTTCACGATCTGAAAAGACGCGCCAGAAACTATCTCAGTCAAGCCAAGGATTCGGCCATCGTGAATAAGCTGAACGCCGCTTTAGAGGAGAAAACGAACGTCCTTGAGGCGCAAGCCAAGCTGATCGACGATTTGAACCAGCGGCTTAAAGCCTTGGAGGCCCCAACGGAGCGACCTCCTGCGGTAAAGAAACGCGGACGACCGAAGGGGAGCAAGAACCGTGGCGCTAACACTTCTTGAGATTGTCCAGGAGGTAACGGCTGAAATCGGGCTTGATTCTCCGTCTGCTGTTGTTGGCAATACCGAAAACCAGATCAGGCAGCTAAGGGCACTGACCAACCGGGTTGGCAGGAGTTTAACGCGGGAATATGAGTGGAGGCGGCTGACTAAAGAGCACATTTTCGAGACCACTGCGCCTATAAACTTCACCGGGGATATTGCTGGGAAGGTGGTTACGAATATAGCCACCACTGCGGCACTGTCTCCGGGGATGCTGGTGACGGGGCCAAACGTCAAGACCTGGACCGAGATCGCAACGGTAGACGGCCCAAACCAGGTCACGCTCAACATAACCCCCACTGCGGGCGGGCTTGCGATTCCTCTTTCTTTCTTGACCCAGGATTACCCCTTGCCTGCCGACTTTGATCGGCAAATCTCAAACACCTCTTGGGATAGAAGCAACTTTTGGCCGAACTCCGGATCGAAGTCTTCTCAGGAGTGGGGCTGGCTTAAAGGCGGGGTGATCTCCACAGGTCCTCGTTTTCGCTTCCGTATCTATCGGAACGCAACACGGATAACCCCTGCCCCCTTGGGCTCGATTGTCCAGGCGTATGAATACGTCTCCCAGAATTGGGTGGTTGCGACGGGGGAGGCAAACGCGAGCAAGGCCAAGATGACCCTGGACACAGACACGGCCATCTATCCCGATGATCTGATGGTCTTAGGAGTCAAGTTCCAGTGGTATCGATCCAAAGGACTCGACTGGGC
>JBFJNS010000321.1:0-4078 GCA_041618055.1 Binatia bacterium | reverse complement strand
CCATACCTTGATGCCGGGGTTGATGATGCGCGACGGGCGGCCCTGTGCCGCCCTCGGCCTCAAAGGCGGCCATGTCCAACCGCAAGTCCAGGCGCGTATCATCGTCAACCTGATAGATCATGGAATGGCTGTTCAGGAAGCTGTATGGTCGCCGCGCTTCAACCATATCGAAGGAGTCAAAGTCGGGTTGGAGCCGGGGTTCTCCCAAGCGGTGAGAGATGACTTGGCCCGTCGGGGCCACCAGATCGTGGGTGGGCCGGCGGAAAGCTTCGGGGGCGCCCACGCGATCGTGATCGATCCCGAGTCGGGAGTCTTTGTCGGCGGCTCGGACCCGCGCAAGGGTGGGTGTGCCCTCGGATTCTAACGACCTCGGTTTGAGAAAACATTCACCGCCGAGACGCGGAGTACGCATGGTTCGACCGTTCGAGGAGCCTCACGGCAGGCGTCCTCGACGGCCTTGAGTTCCGAGCCCGTCGAAGACTCACCATGAGCGGAATGCTTCATAGCCGCGCATCCTGAGCTTCGTCGAAGGACGCGCCCTCCGTGCCTCAGCGGTTAGTTTCTCTTATTCCCTAGGTCAGTGAATCAAATTTGCTTCGCGCTAGATCAAAGTAACTACACCTGGCTTCATTCCAACCGCTCCCGCGCCCTTCTCGACTTAAAGACTTCTTCGCATATACGTGGACTTACCCCGGATCGGTTTCCCCTCCCTCCCTTGGCATAACCATTGCGCTAGGGCTTTAACCAGGGCTTGACAGTTGAAGGCGGGCGGTGCGATAAGCGGAACGCTTCCCGTCTCTCAACCAAGCCTCGTTCGGCAGTGGATTGTACCCGTAGTTTAACCGCCCAACCAGGTGGTTTCCCGTCGGCCTTTTTGGATATCTCTTCTCGCGACTGGAGGACGATTAGCATGCCGGCTCAGAAGTCCAGAAACCGTTTCATAAAATGGATGCTAGTTTTCGCGGGGCTCCTTGCCCTTGACGCTTCGGTTTTCGCGCAGCCAGGGGGCAAGGTCTATCGGGTAGGTTATCTACGTTTTCTTTCCACTCCCCCCACCGATCTCACCCACGAAGCTTTCCGGCAAGGGCTGGGAGATCTTGGGTACATAGAAGGGCAGAACCTGGTTCTTGAGATTCGTTCCGCGCAGGGCAAACCCGAACGGCGCCCTCTCATGGCGGCCGAATTAGTACGGATCAAGGTAGATGTTATTGTGACCGCGCCGGCGCCCCCACTGATTCGCGCTGCGCAGGGGGCAACCCGCACGATCCCGATCGTCATGGCGGGCGTCTATGTTGATCCGGTTGAGGCCGGATTTGTCACGAGCCTCGCGAGGCCCGGTGGCAACGTTACAGGAATCACTAACCTTGAGTCGGACTTACACCCCAAGAGGCTGGAGCTACTTAAAGAAGCGGTTCCGGGAATTTCCCGTGTAGCCATCGTTTGGCCGCCGTATCAACAAAAACCGGCGCAAAAAGAAGTCGAGGCTGCGGGACAGGCTTTGGGTATCCACATACGATCTTTGGTTCCGGGAGACGAGGACGATATCGAAAGCGCTTTCTTGGGAATCAGCCGAGAGCGCGCTGAGGCAATTTTGGTCGCAAGTTCCGCGGTCAACAATAAGCACCGGGCACGAATCATTGACTTTGCGGCCAAGAAACGGCTGCCGGCGATTTACGCAAGGAGTGAATTTGTCGATGCTGGGGGGCTCATGTCCTACGGTGCGGATCTGCCTCATTTGTATCGCCGGGCTGCGATTTATGTCGACAAGATCCTCAAAGGCACTAAACCGTCCGACCTGCCTGTCGAGCAGCCGACGAAGTTTGAGCTGGTAATCAATCTCAAGGCGGCGCAGCAGATCGGATTAACAATACCACCGAATGTGCTGGCGCGGGCGGATCGGGTGATTCGATGAAACGCGAGTGCAAAGGACCGGGAAAATTCTATGTGGTCACATTCTAAATATAGGAATCCGAAGAGCCCGCGCGCAGGACATAAGCCGGTCGTCGTAGCTGGCGAGGGTTACGGTTTGGCCCTGTTTGAGGAGAAAGTCCATCGATGCCAAATGGAGGGCATCCAACGTCCTAACCGGCTTTGGAAAGGGTTCCAAGGCCCGCGCGAGCACGGGCGGCGCAAGCTCGATCAGGGCCAGGCGACTGAGCAGCGCACGCACCTCATCGGCATGCGAGCGCGCGAGTTTTCGCGCGTGAACTCGAGTCCAGATCTCGTATTCGATGAGCCGACTGGAGATCAGCGATTCGCGCCACAGAGCTTCAGGCGGCGAGCGGTCCTCGGACAGAAGATGCGCCAGCGCCACCGAGGTATCGAGGTAGATCAACGGTCGCTGCGGTCCTCTTCAAGCTCCTTTTGTAGTCTGCGAAAGGTGGTGACGGGATTGCGCGGCGGAGGATTGGTTGCCGCAAGCGCCGGCGGCGTAACCCAGCCTTTGCGGACGGCTTCGGATAATAACGCGTCGGCCAAAACCGGGCTTCTCGTTTGTTCCGGCGGAACGATTTCCGCGACCACCCGATCGCGGTCCGTGACCAGCACCGTCTCGCCGTGCTCGGCCAGTCGAACGTATTCGCTGAGCTTATTCTTCAAGACCTTTAGCCCTACGGCTCTCATAGCCGTTATGGTAGCTTCCAGTAGCTACCTGTGTCAAGCGGGGGCGGAAAGGGTGATTGGATGAATGCACTGGGTGCTTTCCAATGGTTCCAAAGGTTCCAATCGTATCAATTAATTCGGAACGGAAATAACAAGCGAAGCGCAAGAGCGCGATCCCATCAGATTAAGTTTGTAGTCGTAAGCTACGTTGGGAGAGAACCGATGCCCACCATCCTCTTCCTCGCTCTCATACCCTTTCTCATCTCGGCGCTTTCACAGCCGGCCGAGGCGCAGCAGCCAACGAAAATTCCCCGGATTGGATGGATAACTGGCGCTTCCCTTTCCTCCACCGCTCCCCGCATCGAGGCATTTCGACAAGGTCTTCGTGAGCTTGGATACATGGAGGGGAAAAACATTTTCATAGAGTGGCGGGCGGCGGATTCTAACCCCGATCGCCAGCGAGCGTTAGTCGCTGAGCTAGTGGGTCTTAAACTGGACGTCATCGTTACATCGGGGGGAGGACCTACTCGTGATGCCAAAGAAGCAACTGCGACCATTCCCATTGTGATCGCGCAAGATCCGGATCCCGTTGGTAGCGGATTTGTTGTCAGCCTGGCAAGGCCGGGGGGAAATATTACGGGATTGTCGCGACTCGCGCCGGAGCTAAGCGGTAAGCAAGTGGAGCTTCTTAAAGAGGTCGTTCCCAGACTCTCCCGTCTGGCCGTCTTCGCGTCTTCGTCCAGGTCCTACACATCAGCGTCAAAAGAGGTTGAACTCGCCGCGAAAGGGTTGGGGATCAAACTTCAGAAAATCGAACTACTAGACCCCAAAGAATTTGAGGCTGCATTCCGTGAAGCAAACAAAGGGCAGGCTGAGGCAGTCCTTTGGCTAGTGGGGGGCAACGTCGCAAGCCCGCACCGAAAAAAGGTTGCTGAACTGGCGGCCGAAAGCCGGCTCCCAGCGATATACGAGCAGGCAGCTTTCGTAGACGCCGGCGGACTCATGTCCTACGGAGTGAACTATACCGACTTAGATCGACGCTCCGCCACTTATGTGGACAAGATACTCAAAGGCGCCAAGCCTGCTGACTTGCCCGTAGAGCAGCCCACGACGTTCGAGTTGGCGATCAACCTGAATGCCGCGAAGCAGATCGGGCTAACGATACCACCGAATGTTTTGGCCAGAGCGGACAGGGTGATTCGATAATGAGCACCGCGTGCGTTCCAATGGTTCCAAATGTTCCAGTGGTTCCAATTGTTGCGGAAGGAAAACAACAGGTAAATTTCGAAAACGTGATCCAATGAGTCGAGATTTGTAATCGCAAGATAAATCCGGAGGGATCCGATGCCTACAATCTTCTTCTTGTCTCTCCTGACTCTCCTAACCTCGGCAGTTTTTAAGCCAGCCGAGGCGCAGCAGGCAATAAAAAAGATCCCCGTAATTGGGGTTTTCCTACCTGAAACGGACTCTGTCTATG
>JBFJNS010000320.1:0-4090 GCA_041618055.1 Binatia bacterium | reverse complement strand
CGATCGCCCTATCCCTCTGCGACATTATTTGCCTTTCGGTGCCATTCTATTAGGGAACGAGCGCAACTGGAAGCGGCAGCGAATTTTTCCTCATGACGGAAACGGACTGTTCGCGTCCAGGATGGGACTTTGGCTGGCTTTCATGAGCGCGGAGCCAGAAGACACGGGTTCCCCCCCATCTTGTGCGGGAAATTTGGTCTCCATGGAATCCAGCCCAACTATGAACGTGTTGTTTATGTCACACCGCGTCACGCTGCCGGATTTCGAGGCTGGATTTTCTTTGTACCGGGCGCAACAAATCGCGCTATTCCTCCCGCGAAATGGTCACCTGGGGCTTTTTAGACCATCATTACTTGTCACCAATCTTAGTTTGATTGCCGACGACGACAGCAATCAGCTTTTCCGGGCGCAGATATTCCTTGGCGACACGAAAGACGTCTTCGCGCGTGATCTTTTGAATCAGTTCCGGATAGCGCTCGGGATAATCCAATCCCAGTTCGAAGAATTCTACCTGGGCGAGAAAATTAGCGACCTTGTTGTTGGTATCCAAACGAAGCGGAAAACTACCGGTGAGATAATCTTTCGCGTCGCTGAGCTCCTGTTCGCTGACAGGCTGCTCCTTCAGGCGGCGAATCTCCTCTTTGGCAATACGAATGGCCTCGCCAGCGGTTTCATTCCTCGTCTGCATGACGAACTCGAAGACGCCCCGGCCTTTGTCCGCGTCAAAGTAGCTGTAGACCGAATACGCCAGGCCGCGCTCGTTGCGAATAGAATCCATCGCCCGTGACGAAAAACCGCCTCCCCCGAGAATATAATTCATCACTTGGATTGCGTAATAATCAGGATTCTCCCGCCCGACCCCTCGGTGGCCGAGGATAATATTCGCCTGGGTAAGGTCTTTGTTCACCCGAATGATCTGAGCGGCGTCCATTGCCGACGGCACGGCCGGTTTTTCCACTGGCGCACCCTTCGTCCAAGTTTTAAAAACATGATTGAGCGCCTGCCTCATCTCTTGATGGGAGATGTCGCCCACAACAGACATGATGGAACGATTCGGACGGTAATAACGCCGATAAAACTCGCTCAAGGCTGATCGGGGTATGGCCTTCACCGACTCTTCGTTTCCCTCCACCGGCCGGCCAAACGGGCTATCGGGATAGAGCGCCGCCAGAAAACGCTTCTCCGCAATCGCGCCCGGATTTTCCTCTTTGGCTTTGATGGATGCGAGGATCGCTTGTTTTTGCCGGTCCATTTCCTCTTCCGGAAAACTCGCCGCGATCAATATCTCGGCCAGAAGCTCCAGCCCCGTCGCCAGGTCTTTCTTGAGGATCGTCACACTGACACTCGCGAGATCCATGCCGCACCCCGCGGAAAGTCTGGCACCGATAAAATCCAACGTCTCGCTGATTTGCACTGCCGACCTCTTCGTGGTGCCATAGGTCAACAATCTAGAGGTTAGATTTGCAAGCCCCAGTTGGCTCGCGTCGTCGTAGCGTGCCCCCGCGTGAATCAGCAGCTCGATCGACACCATAGGCAGCGCCCTCTGCTCGGAGGTCAACAAGATCAGGCCATTTTCAAGCACCGATCTTTGAGGGCGAATTTTTGCCTCCGGGCCCCGCGGCGCTCCGAACATCAGTAATAAAATGATGGCGATCAAGATTTTGTTTTTCATTGAACCGTTTCTTTCGTCGGAATCAGAATACCCACGGTGCGGCGGTCACGATCAAGATATGTTTTTGCAACGCGGCGGATATCTTCGCGCGTGACCTTCCTGATGCCGTCCATGTATTGGTCCATCAGACGCCAGTCGCCGACGGTCTCGTAAAAGCCAATTTTCATCGCCTGGCCAAAAATTGAATCGCGGCCGAAGACAAAAGCGGCTTCAATTTGATTCTTTGCTTTTTGCAGCTCCCGCTCGCTTACAAGCTCGGACTGCACCTTTTGCACAATGCTGTCGATTTCGCGCTCCATCTCGGCCGGTTCGACCCCCGGTAACAACTGAGCAGTCACGGAAAGGACCGTCGGGTCAACAGAGACGCCGTTATAATCCGCATCCACACTACGCGCCAGCCGCTTCTGATAGACCAAGTCATGGTACAGCCGCGAACTCCGGCCACCTGCAAGAACCACGGTCAGCAGATCTAATGCATAGCTGTCCGGGCTTTTGAGGTTAGGCGTATGATAGTACATCAAAATAAATGGCAGCTCGGCTTCTTTCTTGAGATACGTTCTGCGCTCGCCTTTCTGTGGCGGCTCTTCGGCGTGAACCTGCGGCGGCTCGGCTCCCCGGGGAATGGATCCGAAAGCGGCTTTAATCCTCGGCACGATCTCGTCGGTGGCAAAATCTCCGGTGACGACAATGAAGGCATTATTAGGGGAGTAGTAGAGTTTATAGTGATCGACCAAGTCCTGGCGCGTGAGGTTGAGGATGTCCGCCATCCAACCCACCACCGGTCGGCGGTACGGATGAATCGTATAAGCGACGGCGCTGGTAAGCTCGGCGAGAGCAGAAACGGGCTGGTCCTCGGTTCTAAGCCGGCGCTCTTCCTGGATGACTTTCTTTTCGGGCTCGAAATACGTTGCGCCTAACAAGGCGCTAGCCATGCGGTCGGCCTCGAGATCGATGGCGATGCCGATCTTGTCTCGGCTCATGGTCGCGAAATAGACCGTGACATCAGAGCTCGTAAAGGCATTCGACCGGCCGCCGTTCTTGGCAATGATCCTCGAGTACTCCTCCGGCCCCGTCTTCGGGGTCCCTTTGAACATCATGTGCTCGAGGAAGTGAGAAAGGCCGCTTTTCCCGTCCTTCTCGTTTCGCGAGCCCACTCGGTACCAAACCTGGAATGTCACCGCCGGGCTCTTGTGGTCCTCCAGCAACAACACTTTGAGTCCGTTATCGAGAACCAATTCCTGAACCTCCGTTGCATGCGTCATGGCGGAGGAGAGTAACAGGGGAAAAATGACTAATACGAGGCAACGAAGAGAGACGCAAAAATTCATAATGATTTAAGCTAGAGGAAGCAAACTCAAAGTTCAAGCGTGACAAATCATTCGCCAATATCGTCATTTCGCAGATTGATGCGCGCTTAGCCTTGATTTTCGTGCTCCTCATAATTGGCTTTCCAGGCTTGACATAAGAAAAGTGCCATCCCTATAAACATAGTGGGGCCATCAGGCATACGCCTAAACATGTGGCTCACAAAAAACCTTTAGGAGGTGGCACCATGCCAATCCAAAAATATCTCGCAGGCCGATCCACGATGGTGTGGATCCTAACTCTCCTCGTCATTCTCCTCGGCGGAGTCTATTTCCTCCCGCAGGGAAATGTGACCGGCGGATGGGTGTACGTCAAGGACAGCCCGGTATTGGCCATCAACCCGATGCCAATTCCCAACAAGCCTAATACCGAGGTCATGATCGCCGGAGCTGGCTTTGAACCCGGCGAGGAAATTGGCCTACGCATCGTCATGGGAGGCGTGATGTCGGATGTCCGCCATCAGGTTAAGCCCACGCCCACGGCAAATGAATATGGCGCGTTTGCCAGTGAGTGGAAACTGCGTCGCGAATTTCGGCTGATACCGGCCGGCGCGTACACGATGATGGCAGTCAATGAAAACGGGGACGTTCTCGCGCAGGCCCCGTTCGTGGTTGACGAAAAACCCGCAAAAGAGAAGAAAAAGTAATAAGGCGCAATCGAGGACGGTCTGGCCGGGGTGACTTTGTCCCACCGGCCAGACCATAACCCTCACTGTTTTCGGACGCCGAAGGCGGGAATAACTCGCAGGCTGGCTCGCGTTTTTGGGCGCAGAGGGGAGCGCGTGCGTTTGGCGTCCTTCCGAGACAAGTCGCGCCCAAACGGGAATTCCGACAGTCGGGATAAAATGGCGCAGGATTAGCCGGGATTCACGCGGGAGTCATGACCGTTTTGCGCCCATGGTTGGCGCGCAAGAAAGATCAAGGCCGCGGCCGCAGCGTAACAAGCCAAAAATATCACAAAGACCATCAGATAGTTGCCCGCGAAGTCGAACGCCACGGCAGCGAAAAGCGCCCCCAGCCCCAAGCCGCCTTTGTGAAACGGCTCGAGAATGCT
>JBFJNS010000319.1:0-4098 GCA_041618055.1 Binatia bacterium | reverse complement strand
GTAGGGGGTGAACAAGAGGCAGAGAGCCGTACCAAAAACGTTAGCTACAGCCAGGGTCCAGATCATAAGATATGTCTTGTCGAGCTGTGTGGTGATCATGGCTGGGCCCGGCTGGAGCCCCATCATCATGAATGCAACGAGAAGGATAGCCATCGCTCCGCTGCCCGGGATACCGAAGAGAATCGTAGGGATGAGCGCCCCGCCCTCCTTGGCATTGTTGGCACATTCCGGGGCGATGACACCGCGAACATCACCTTTGCCAAAAGTTTCGGATGCGCCCTTGCAAGTCTGGCGCGCATGGCCGTACGCGAACCAATCAACCACCGATCCGCCCAGCCCCGGAATGGCGCCCACCCACACCCCCATGGCACTGCCACGAAGCACGAGCGGCCACTCGCGAAACGCATCCCGCATCCCCTGGGCACGACCTAGTAAGGCCTCCCTGGGCACATCGGCGATCTGCGTTCCCTTGATCACCATGTCGGCAACCTCCGGAATGGCAAAGAGGCCGAGAGCGACGGTCACTAGGGGTAGCCCATCCAGGAGATAAATGGAATCAAACGTCCAGCGCGGCAGCCCAATTTGCGGATCAAGGCCGATCATGGAGAGAAGCAGCCCCAAGAAACCCACGGATACCCCTCTCAGCGGAAATTTGCCGCTCAAAGTCCCGACCATGGCGATACCGAAAATGCCCAGCATAAAAAACTCAGGAGACTCGAATGCCAACACCAGGGGGCCCAGCACATAGATACTGACGGCGAGAACCAAAGCTCCAAAGATGCCGCCAATCATCGATGCCATATATGCGGCACCAAAGGCGCGGCCAGCCTCTCCTCGCTGCGCCATGGGGTAACCGTCCAGAATTGTGGCTTGGGACGCCGACGTCCCTGGGACACCGAACAGGACGGACGGAATGGTATCGGAAGTCGTTGTAACAGAGAGGAGCCCTATCATCATTGGCAGGGCAAGTGTCGGGTCAAAATCGAAGGTGAAGGGTAGTAGAATCGTCAATCCCACCAACCCTCCCAGACCCGGGATGGCTCCGAGGATCAGGCCCATGACAACACCGATGAGCAGGAAGAGCATCCTGTCGGGGGATGCAAGGGCGATGGCCGCTTGAGTGGCTGCCTCTAACATGGCTGTCTTTTGTCCACTAGCTTGCTATCATGCGGCTCCAGAGATCCTGAGAAACGATGCATGCGTCGTAACTGATATAATATCGCAGACCTGGTGCGCCATAGATTCCTTCAGTTACCAGGCAAGTCCAAAGCCACTCAAAATTTAATCCCCATCAGCGATTCAATGTACTCTTTAGCGACTGGCTTCATTGTCGCCGCCTCGGGCAACAAGGCCATTGCCTCTTCTCCCGTCATAAAATTCATTTCGGAGCCGATTGTTTTTATGGCACTCGCTTGAAAGTTTTCGTCCTTAGACAGGGCTTGAAATGCCTCATTCAAGATCCTTACCGGCTCATCCGGGGTGCCGGGAGGGAACATGGAAGTTCGTATCAGGGAGCGGGCTCCAACAGTCCACTTCCAGGCTTCCCAATTCGGGCCAGTGGGATGAGGCGTGCGGTGAATCCGCTCGTACACCTCGCCCAATGTCGGCAAATCAGGAAGGCGCGGGTCTCGCACAACCGTCCCGTCTGCTTTCAATGCGCCACCCTGAAAGAGCGGCTGCGTGGTAATGCCTTCCTTGGCCAGAGATTTCCAGCGCCCGCCGTAGCTTGACAAGCTGGCGCTCATGAAATGAACCTCACCGCTTCGCATGGCTAGGGACACGGGTCCGGACCCCTTGTAACCCGTAACGTACTTGTAGTTTTCTTCTGGAATGTCCAAAATATCGAAGACAAGATTATGGCCTATGTCTTTGGTGTTGTTTCGACTATAGCCGGGAACAATAATTTTTTTAGCGGGCTTGAAAAGATCCTCGACATTCTTGGCAACGTCGGTCCTGACAAAATAAACTTCGGGTTCTCCGACTCCAGTGACCCAGCGCATCTGGTTGAGATCAAATTGCGCGCCAGGAGCATTTGTCGCCTGCATGGCGACAACGCCCGTAAATATTCCCAGGACAGTCCCATCCCTTCTGCTCCTTTTGTAGAGCATGTTCACGCCGATGGTAGCACCGCCACCTGGGACATACTTGAAAACGATCCTTGGACTGCCCGGGATGTAAGGCCCTATGTACCGCTCGATCAGTCGCGCGGTGGTATCGGTGCCACCGCCTGGCGCATAGTTAATAAGAAAGGTTAATTCCTTACCTTGATAGAACGGTTCCGACCCCGCAATGGCTGCGGACGCTATCACACCAAAGAGAAGTAGGGTGCAAAGCGCCGGCACCAAACCTGAATGTTTTTTGAACCTCATACTTGCCTCCTTTCCAATCCGTTTTCTGATTGTTAGGTGCATCTGCCAACGATAATTGCTCTTTGGTTGTCAAACACTAGTGTCTTCGTATTGCCGAAAGGGTAAACGCCTCGTTCGAATTTCACACTCCAATATTTCGGTGAAGCTCTTGATACCCATCGCGCCTACGAATTAACGGCGCCATGCTCCCGCTGACGATGTTATAGGAAGGCTTGCCGTCTTCGTCGCGCAGAGCCTCATGGTAGAAGAAGTTCATTTTATGGGCGATTTGAATTGGAGTGAGATGAAAAACGTAATCACAGGCCGGAGCAATGCGCAACTCTTTGGCCATCTTCTCTCCTCTTTCCGGCAGTAATAATAGTCGGGCTCCACGAATTTTTCCCAATCCCCACCGTTTGCCACTTCAGGAACCCTGTTTCACTAAACCACACGCTTTTTTTTAGTGTCAATAGAAAACGGGAAAAAAAACGGCTGTCAGAAAGCGATGCTGTGCATGAAGAGACATATGCGGGAACTCCGTGGTGCAATACCGATGTCGTGCTCCATAGTGAAAAGAACGGACCTCAGTTTTATCAGCACCACTCGAGCTAAGGAGATACGTCGCAATCACTGGTCGAATTTGCGCAGCACCAGAGGGGGATGCTGCTGCCGGACCATAAGATCAAAGAAATTCTGGGATCGTCGAGGAAAAAGGATTATGCAAGGAAAATTTCGCCGACTCGTATTTGCGGATCTTTCAACTTTGCAGAGGGTTCGCCCTAACCACCCACCAACGCGTCGATCGCCGCTTCCAATTGGCGCGCTGCGTCGTGTAGCTTTTGGCGCGCCGCCGACACCTCGGTTTCGTCCCGCGCAAGGCTTGCCCGGCATTCAGCCAGTTGCCTCCGCACTTCCTGCGGCGCGGTGCCGCCGACGAGAGTGCGGCTGGCGACGAAGTTCGCGGGATCAAGAGATCGTTTGAGACTTTCCGCGCTGAGGCCAACCGGCTCGCCCATGTACTCAATCGCCGCCTCGTCGAGGAGGTCGGGCGTGGTCTGCGCTGGCGTCAAACCCCGCTCGTAGCTGAAGCGCACCAGGATGCCGACGATCTGGTGTGCCGTGCGCCACGGCAGGCCTTTCTCGGCCACGAGTGCTCCAGCCACATCCGTGGCCTGGGCCCAGTAGCGACCCGCTCGCTCGCGCATGAGATCCGTGTTCCAGCGGATCTCCGGCAAAATCTCTCGGAACCATTTCAGATCCCGCACCGTGTCTGCAAAGACCCGCCACAGTCCCTCCACGGAGTAGGTCCGCTCCTGTATCGGCCAGGCCGTCGGGCCTTTCTCAACGAAGAATGCCTTGACCATCTCGCCCACGGCGTTGGCACCCTGACCCTTGGTAAACTCGAAAGCATAGGGGTTCTTCTTCTGCATCATGATGCTGCTCGTGCCGCAGAAGCGATCCGGAAAATCCGCCATGGCAAACTCGGAAGTGCTCCAAGCCACCAGATCCTCAGCCCAACGTCCCAAATTCGCGTTGAGCAGAGCCAGCACGCAAAAGCTCTCCAGCAGCAGGTCATGGCTGTGGATAACGTCGAGCGCGTTGGAAGCTGGCCGGTCGAAACCCAACAAGTCAGAGGTGCGCCGGCGATTAAGCGGAAAATTCGACCCGGTCATGATGGCCGCACCGGCAGGGCTAACGTTGACGCGGCGGTAAGCTTGAAGGATGCGCTCGAAGTCGCGCTCGAGGACGG
>JBFJNS010000318.1:0-4103 GCA_041618055.1 Binatia bacterium | reverse complement strand
TTTGTAGTTCGCTGGGTGCGTCGGCGATTACCTTGAGAATATCGCTTGTGGCGGTCTGCTGCTCCAGAGACGCGGCAAGCTCTTGATCGCGGGTTTTGAGCTGCTTGGTAAGGCGCCGTACTTCGCTCTTGAGCCGCTTCAGCTCATCGGCGGGCGGGCTTTTTTTCTTTTTTGTGGTTCCGACTCGGGCCATGTCGAATCTCCCGAGGGCTAATCTTGAGGCTCTTTCGGGTTCTCGGAGAAAGAGTTCACCACAGAGACACGGAGCACACAGAGATTTTTATACTTATTCTCCTCGGCGTCCTCAGCGCCTCCGCGGTGAGTTTTTCAAGGCTTTCTTTACCACAGAGACACAGAGTTCGCAGAGATCGGAGTATTTTTTGATCATCAACTATTAACTCCGCGTCCTCGGTGCCTCTGCGGTGAGATCTCTTCTGGTTCGAGAACCTATCCGACCGCCAACTCCGGTGTCAACCACGTGAATAATCGTGCTCGTCAATCGGTTTTGTCTGCGCCCTCAATGCCTTCCGTAATAGCGCAATGGCCGTGCCACGCAGGAGTGACCCGCAGACATTCCAATGAACGTATTGATTTACTTGGAAAACTGCGTCGGTGGAGTTTTACGCGAAGAACGAGAGAATCTTATGGAGGGTAACTTTCAGATTACCTCGGGCCACCCAAGGGTAATCTAAAAGTTACCCTCCCGCGTCATCGAGAGTAAAAGGGTTGGCAAGAGAGTTAAGCCGATTCCTCGACCTAGGCAATGACAAGAATATCACGTAGCGTCTTCCACTGATTGGCACGAATCGCATAGGCGGGGTAAGACTTGTCAATAAGAATATGTGACGCGAGCTTGTAAACCGTAACCAATCGGGTTACACTCGTTTAAGTGATCCGACGCTTCAAGCACAAAGGACTGGAAAGGTTCTTTTCCACTGGAAGCAAAGCCGGGATCCAAGCTCAGCACGAAGAGCGCTTGCGGTTAATTCTAGGTCGTTTGAATGTGTCCATGGCTCCCAATGATATGAACTTGCCAGGCTTGGGTCTTCACCCACTCAAGGGAGATCGTCGGGGCGCATGGGCCGTGAAGGTTAGCGGAAACTGGAGAATTACCTTTACCTTCGTGGGGAAAGATGCGGACGCCGTCGATTACGAAGATTATCACTGAGGTGCACTATGCGCATGCATAATCCTCCCCATCCGGGAGAAGTCCTGAAAACCTTATGTCTGGAACCGCTGAAGCTAAGCGTCACCGAAGCGGCAAAAGCACTGGGGGTGAGTCGCAAGACTTTATCGGCGATTCTAAATGGTCGAGCCGGGATTAGTCCTGAGATGGCGGTGCGGCTGTCGATTGCCTTCGGCACGTCGGCAGAAAGCTGGCTTACTCAGCAAACGCAGCATGATCTCTGGCATGTCGAACATCGCCGGAAAAAACTTCGAGTCCGAAAGCTCGCTGCATAGGTTAATCACATTCAGTCGGCCACTTCATTTTGTGAGATAAAGTGAGCCATCCCCCCTTTCTCCACTAATCGTTTGCGAATTCCCGCCGTTCTTAGTATGCGATGACAGGCTTTGCCTTCCGTCGGCGCGACTCATTTTAGGAGGGAGATGCTATGAAAAGGATCTCTCTAACGGCAATTCTTCTGATTCCTCTCCTTATGGTGATCCTTGGTTCGGCTCGTCCCGGACATTCACAACCGATCTGGCCCCCTGTTTGTCAAGAAAGCTCGCTGCCGAGTCATGATCCGAAGTATCCGGCGGATCAATTGATCGTCGTCTGCATTCCGCCAAACTGGAATGGTCAATTACTGATGTATGCGCATGGTTTCGTTCCAGCGCAGGCGCCGTTGGCATTGCCCATCGCTGAACTTACACTCCCCGACGGAACCTTCGCGCCCAGTGTGTTTCTGTCGCAGGGGTTCGCCTTTGCCACGAGCAGTTTCCACAAAAACGGCCTGGTGATCGAACAGGGAGCCAAAGATTTAAACAAGCTACTCCAATATTTCAAATCCGTTGTCCCGCCGGGCTCGTTAAAGAAAGTATTCATCGCGGGTGCTTCGGAAGGCGGTTTGATCGCGCTGCTGCTGCTCGAGCGTTTTCCGGGGAAATACGACGCCGGGCTCGCGCTATGCGCGCCGGTAGGCGGATCACCGGATCTGATCGAGTACACCTATGACTTTCGAGTCGTGTTCGATTACTTTTTCCCGACCGTGTTTACGTTCCCGCCGGGGCTGCCCGGCGAGGCGCCATTCGGCGCCGTGGATGTTCCACAGAATGCCTTTCTATTTTGGGACACTGTCTATGTCCCGCGCATCATCGCGGCGCTGACAAACGACCCTCTAGCTACTGCTCAACTGTTTAACGTTACTCAGGTAGCCATAGACCCTGCAGACCCGACATCCGTCATCAATACCGCGTCTAGCCTGGCGTTCTACAGCATATTCGGCACCAACGATCAGATCGCCACGTCCGGCGGAAAACCCCACGACAACCGATCGACTACCTACATTGGGTCTACCGACGATGCGGCGTTAAATGCGGGAGTGGAGAGGATCAAGTCTGATGGGCGGGCGCGGGCTTACGCCCGCCGGTTCTATGAGCCAACTGGCGACCTGCAGCGGCCACTGGTGACGCTCCACACCACGCTCGATGAAGTCGTGCCTTTTGAGCATGAGTTGAAGTAAAACGACCTCGTGGCCCAAAAGGGCAAGAGCGCGTTTTTAAGTATTATTCCGGTACCGCGTTACGGCCACTGCAATTTCACCAGCCAGGAAATTTTTCAGGCCTTCACACTCATGCTGCTGCAGGCGGGACCTTAAATGTCTCGCCTGCTATTAGCCTCCCAGAAGTTAAGCGTCACATGCCACTTTCTCCGCGTAGAATTCTGCCTCTGCTCAGAGTTTGAAACTTAAGCGCCGAAACTAATCAAAGCGTTAATCCTTGGTGATCTCGAAGAGTGTAGTGGTGCCGCTGATCTCGTGGGAGACTGCCAAAAGGGGTTTACCGTTGGGACTGTCCTCTTCCTTGATGAACACGAACCCCTCCGGCGAAATATCGTCGGGGCTGGTGTTTACGTATTCAACGAACGCAGGGCTAAACGGATCGGAGATGTTGTAAACCATCACTCCCGCGGTGCGCTCCAGCCCGATGAACGCGTAGGTGCGGCCAAAGGCTTTGCCGACGACCAAGCCTTCGGGCTCGGGGCCCTTGGCGTCGCTCCGCGTGTCGAACGTGGCAGGGGTTCCGTTGGAATTGAACGACGCCGGCACCTGCGCCGCGGTGATCTGCTCGAAGTCGTCGCCGCTATCGAAAACGAGTTGTCCTGCTGCGTTCCGGATCGAGAAGGAACGCCCTCCGGGCACGAAAATTTGATCAAAGTCGCCATCGCCGTCGGTGTCGCCGTTGGCCTGGGTAACCGTCAAGCGCCCGAGATTATCATCCTGTTGAAGAATGGCGGCGTTCGGGAAAGCGGTAGGATCGAGACTAATGCTGCCAACTCGCTCTTCTTCACTAAAGCCCGCGAAGTCGCGCGTGTCGCCCTCATTTGCCATTACAACGTAGGTTGAACCGCCAACGCGATACGAATTGATCGCATCCGGCTGGAACATGCCGAACACCGGCCAGTTGGCGATATTGATTCCGCCGTCGCGATCGCTCGCATCGAGACCATTACCGGCCTGGCTGTGATCCTTAAAGCCGAGACCCACGAGGTGGGTAAACATGATTTTTTCGATATCCAAAATCCCGATGGCATTGTTTTCCTGCAGCGTCACCCAGGCCGTTTTCGAATTATGCGAGACCGTGATGAACTCCGGTTCGAGATCCTGAGCGAGGGTGGCGCCGGGTCCATAAATACGAATGCTGGCGGCGTTTGTTTGAGGGATGGCATCGTTGAACGTCGCGGTCCACACATCGGCCTGCGTAAGATTGGCCGCGCCGTGGGTCATATCGATGATGCTTACGGAGCCCTCCGGATCAATAGTATAGTCGTCGCTGGGCTCTCCCTCGTTGGCTACGAGCAGCCTTCTGCCGTTGGGCGTGAAGGTAAGCATATCCGGGAGCGCCCCCACCGTCACGGCGTTTAACATCGTTCCATGGGTGTC
>JBFJNS010000317.1:0-4107 GCA_041618055.1 Binatia bacterium | reverse complement strand
GCCCCCCTCGTGCGTATCCTTGCTGCCAACTATGACGAGTGTGGGGGCGGTAATTCGATGCACGAGATCGGTTGTTTCGTGACACTGCCGGGCGATGACATGGCGCAAATAACATTTAAGCGGCGGCACTTCATCGACAATCAAATCTTGAAATTTTTTGACGACTTCCGGGTGTTCTTTCATGAACTGTTCCGAGAACATGAAACCTGGTCCCCAGTGATCGTGTTGATATTTCTCATAACCCTTTTCGATCATCTCCAGAGCCGCGTCTAAAGGAACCCCGCGCGGGTAGTCTTCCAGTCGATCGCTGTATTTTCCCGAACCGGTGCCGGACAGGACCAGGCTCCGGACTTTTTCCGGGTAGTCGAGGGCAATCCATTGGGCAACTCGCCCGCCCATCGAGTGGCCCATGATGTGGGCTCTTTCGATTTCAAGAGCAGCCATGAGCCCCGCGCAATCCTTCGCGAACAGGCGAGTCGAGTACGGCACGTCCGGTTTGTCGCTTCTCCCCAGACCGCGATGATCATAAATGAGAACCTGATAGTGTTTTGAGAATTCCGGCACTTGAAAGACGCGCCACGGAGCCAAGCTAATGCCGGTCCCAGCCACGAGAACAAGGGGGGAACCCTCTCCGTAAAGCTCGTAGTAAAGGTTTACGTCGTTAACTCTCACTTTACCGCTTTTCACCGCCTTGGGTTCTTGCATCATTCCTCCAATAGATGTTCAAAACGTCGGCTGACGGTAACGCTATCCAATTGGAAATTTCCTGTCAACGCCGCCCAATGCATCAAGCTCTCGAAACTACTGAATCAACCACCGCCAGAACGGCAATCTCTTGGGCTCAAGGGGTGATCCCATGAATCAATTGGAGCTTGACTTCCAACGACGGTCCCGTGGTAGGAGTCATATGGGTAGGACACGGGACAACAAATTGAGCGAAGGTACGATGGAGACTGGACTCATGGGAAACATCATCAAACTAGAAGCTGGCTTCGCCACCATCGGTCAAGGTGCCGGGCCTATGATTGTGACTGAACGCGCCGGAATTTTCCGTAAGTACGGACTTGAAGTGAGCATCCGCATGATGGGCGGGGCCGTGGGGGTGGTACGGGGCCTTTTGGCCGGGGAAATTCAATTTGGCAACCTGGCGGCCCCAGCCTTGCTTCAGGCGGTCCTTGAGGGAAAACCCGACATGGTTTTCTTAACCGGGGGTATCAACCAGCAGTTTGTGATGACAAGGCCGAGAATTGTGCGCCGCGAGCAATTAGCCGGCGGTACTATGGGCATCGTGGGCGACAACGGCCTCAACGATGTGTTGGTTCATTTCATCGTTGACCAACTCGAAGCCGCGGGGGTTCGCAACATCCGCAAAATGATCGTTGCGGGCAAGGAGCGCGCACGAACCGAGGCCTTGCTCAACGGCCAGTGCGATGCACTGGTGATCACGCCCCCCGAGGCGCTCTATGCAAAACGAATGGGATGCCATTTTGTCGTCGACTTTGCCGATTATGGACTCAACTATGCCCTCGGCGGCCTCGCTGCGCGCCGCGATTATGTTGAACAGAATGAAGACACTATCCGAAAAATCGTCAAGGCATACGTCGAGGGGATGCACCGTTACCGCACAGACCGCGAGTTCACCGTCAGAGTTCAGCAGGACTATAGCGGAATCGACGATCGCACCATTGCCGAGGAGACCTATGACATGACACAGCCCGGCATGCCGTCGATTCCGAGACCCGTCCCAGCGGCCTTACGCAAGGCGTTGGATATCATGAGCAGAGAATTACCGGCGGCAGAAAAGGCTGATCCGGCTCGCTTTGTCGATGATCGGTTCATCCGCGAACTGGAAGCGAACGGGTTTGTCGATGCACTTTCTTTCTCCTCCGGCCCCTCTCCCCTGCGGTGATTTTTGTGATATGAGCTAATCTGGATCGGGGCAGCTTACTCCTGGCGGGCATCGCATCGAACCGAAGTGCGAAAGGAAAATCTATGAATAGAACTAAGCGAAGCCGCGTTTGGTTAACGGCCTTCTTGTCGATCTGGGTGTTTTTCGGATCTTACCGAATTCTGCACGCTGCCAGCGCGGATCCGCTGCTTGAAGGCGCGCGACGGGAAGGTGAGGTTGTGCTTTACGCTTCCATGAATATCGCCGAGGCGAAAACGACGATTGACGAGTTCGAGAAGCGCTACCCGTTCCTCAAAGTCAAGCTGAATCGCAGCGGCAGTGAAAAACTCTTGACCCGGGTTTTGACGGAGGCCCGGGCTGGTAAAACTCTCGCCGATGTGATTCAGACCGTGGAGTTCAGCATGCACGTCTTCAACCGGAGCGGCTTGCTGGCGCGCTACATCCCCCTAGCTAATTCGCTGTATCCAAAAGAGTTCAAGGAGGATGGGTACTGGACGACGGTCTATTACAACCCCTATGTCATTGCTTACAATACGAAAATGGTTCCGCCCCCAGCAGTGCCAAAAACCTACGATGATTTGCTGGACGCCAGGTGGAAAGGCAAATTGATGATGGAGGGCACCAAAGCAGACTGGTTCGCTGGCATGTTGCAGATCATGGGGCAAGAGCGGGGGCTTAAGTACATGCGCGATCTCGCCAGGCAGAAACCAATGCTGCGCGAAGGGCACGCCCTTTTGGCCCAATTGGTCGCAGCGGGTGAAGGCGCGATAGACATCAATATCCCCGCTTCCTCCGTGGATCGACTCAAGGAAAAGGGCGCCCCCATTGATTGGACAGCCCTGGGCGTCGCACCGGCGATCATGGTTGGAATCGGTCTCTCCACCGAGGCGCCGCATTCGAACGCCGGGAAGTTGTTCATCAACTTCATGCTCTCCCGAGAGGCACAAAAACTCATGCAAGGATTTGGCAGGCTCGTCGCTAGAACTGATCTCGCGGCGGAGCAGCCCGGAGCCGTAAAAGAAGTGAATTTTGTGCCCGTGAACCCCGCCCTCGCGGAGAAAATGGAGGAGTACGCTAAACAACTGAGAACAATCTTCGGCGGATCGTAATTGGCTTAGCGCGTTCAAATTAAGAAGGAGTCAGTCCATGCGTATCATGTTTCTGAACCACTCTTTCAGGCGTCACTCGCGTGAACTCGAGGCCCACATTACAGCGTTACTCCAAAGTTACGCTTCGCCGGGAACAACCTTCGAACTCGCATATCCCGAAGACTGTGGAGGAGGCGAAGTCCTAAGCCTGCTCGAAGAACGCAAAGCCCTGTCAGGCCTGCACCATATTCTTGAAACGCCGGCCTTAGTTCAAAAAACGATCGAGGCCGAGCGTTTGGGTTTTGACGCGGTCATTCAAAGCAACACCTTTGACCCGGGAGTGGAGGCGAGCAGGCTTGCCGTGCGGATTCCAGTGGTGGGTTTGTTGCGCGCATCACTCCACTTTGCCGCTTGCCTCTGCGACCGATTTGGGCTTATCGTGCCGCTCGAAACACACATTCCCCACACTATGAGATTGGTGCAAACCTACGGCATGACCCCGTTTATTTCCGGGATGAAAACTATAGGTCTTTACGACATCGGGGATCTTTCCGGCTACCACGACACGGTCGTAGAGCGGACCGTGACCGCCGGTCGCGAACTCGTTCAGCAGGGGGCTCAAGCGATCATCCCTCTCGGAGGAAAGATTTATCCCTATGTTGTCACACCGGAGGAACTCGAACCCGCCATTGGCGTGCCGATCGTCAACACCAAAGCCGTCGGTGTACGTTTTGCTGAACTCATGGTAAATGGCAAGATCGCTCACAGCCAAAAGGCCTATCCCTGGTCTGCCGGATTAAGCCCTGAGGCCGTATCTCGGCGCTCGAAGTAATCCGGCTCAAACGCAACATAGGATAAATCGAAATTAGGAAGCCTTGCGGGACCAAGGCCTTGTGGCTTTGGCATGTCTTTACACGCTTCCTACGGCGGACTTCCTCCGAGACGCCCTTTCCTCACCGATGCTAGTGTAGTGTGCCAAAAGTCTCTTGACAGTCCACCCGGCACAGTTTCAGGCTCCACAGAGGTGGGACTGGAGCCCGTGGGCACAAGAACGACAAGGTTCCGTCAGGCCCCAACCGTGGGAAAATCCACTCGACGGGGTTGGCGGGG
>JBFJNS010000316.1:0-4110 GCA_041618055.1 Binatia bacterium | reverse complement strand
GAGCGTCAGGCTGCCGCAATTACGGCACAACTTGGCGACGCCATGCCGATTGTCGCCGATGTAACTAAGAAAGCCCTTGTGCACCAGATGGTTCAAGCCACGCTCGACCGCTGGGGCCGAATCGACATTCTCATAAACGTCGCCGGAGGGGCAGAGCCTAAACTCGTGATCGACATGGATGAGTCGGATTGGGACCATATCGTAAACATGAACTTGAAATCCACATTTCTCTGCTGCCAGGCGGTCTTGCCGGCGATGATCCGGCAGGCCTACGGCAAAATCGTCAATATCTCATCCATCTATGGTTTTACCGGCTGTGCGACTCGATCCAACTACGCGGCGGCGAAGGCGGGCGTCGCCGTCTTCACGAAATCGCTTGCGCTGGAAGTCGTCAAGAACGGAATCAACGTGAATGCCATCGCCCCGGGGCGCGTCGCCACGCAACGGGTGCGCGGCCACTACTCGGATACAGAATGGGCAGAGCGCCTCGCCGCCATTCCGATGGGACGCGCTGCCGAAGCAGAGGAGATCGCGCCAACGGCGCTGTTTCTGGTCGAAGATGAAAACAAGTATATTACCGGCCAGACGATTCATGTGAATGGGGCATGGTTGAACTGGTAGTTTTGCAACGGCAAAAAAAATGAGGAGGGATTGAAACCATGTATGGTTGGCGTGCCAAGATCGGACATGTCGCCCCGTCTCGTGGCGACACGCTGGTGTATGAGTTCTACAAGATGCTGCCCGAGGGCTTCATGCTCCTGAACAGCACCGGGACCATTCGCCAGTTGGTGGATGCCGACCTTGAGCGCCAACTGCAGCGCATTGAAGAAGCCGCTCAGGATTTGGTGGATAACAAGTGCGACGCCATCATTATCGGCGGTTCGCCGCTGTTTACCAAACTGGGGTACGGCAGCGACCTGGAGATGGCCGAAAAACTAACGGCGAAGAACGGGGTGCCCATTGCCCCGGGGATCAGCGGCGAAGTCGAGGCGCTGAAATCGCTCAATCTCAAAAAACTCGTGGTGGCCACACCGCATGAAGACACGCTCAATCAAAGAATGAAAGCGTTTCTTGAGGCATCCGGTTTTACGGTGCTGAAAATAGAAGGCTACGGAGTGCGCAAGAATGCGGACCTCACGGACATGCCGATCCATGCCGCATACAAGATCGCCAAGCGGCTGTATGAACAGGCTCCCCAAGCCGACGGGATCTTCGTGCCCTGCCCGCGCTGGCCGACGATTACCGATGTGGATTTGCTGGAGCGCGAAATCGGCAAACCTGTCGTCACCAGCTCCCAGGCCTATATCTGGTTCGCCCTGCGGATGGCCAAAATCAAAGAAAAAATTACCGGCTTCGGCCGGCTGATGGCCTCGCTCGAAAATTGAGGCTACACGCCGAACGCCTCCTGCGCCCAAGCTGTTTCCGATTTGCTCACGAAAACAGGCCCCACGCCGGTTGTAGCAGCAGGCGTGGGGCGAGAATCGGGGTTTATTGATCGACAGAGTCGCTTTCAGAAATTACCGGCATGCGATGAAAAACGGCGACTATCGTTTGCCAAAGACATCTTTGAGAAGATCCGTTACCCGAGCCGCCGGGTTGGTGCGGATTTTCTTCTCCTCCTGCCCCACAACAAAAAACAGGCCGTCCGTAGCCTTTTCGGTGACATACTGATTCACGTCGAACGTAATACTCTGAGCAAACGGAATGTTCTTATAACGTCCTATGAGTTCGTTATACTGCCTCGTCACACCAACGTCGTTCATCACATCCTCCACCGACGGTCGAAACGCCGTGTGCAACTTGCTCGACGTTTTGTCCTTGAAATAATCCGTTGCCGCGGTATCTCCCCCGCTGAGGATTTTTCTCGCATCGTCGAAGGTCATCTGCCCGATGGCATCCCAAAAGATTTGCTTCGCAAACGGCACTGCCCTTTCCGCCGCACGGTTCATGCCCAAAACAAACTCATCGATCTGCGGCCCATAGCCCACCAGTCGCAGCGGTTGTTCGATTCTTTGCAGCGTCTTGGGCATCAGAATCTTGATCAGCTTGTTGCCGAAAAAACCGTCGGTCTGACCTGTCTGCAATACCGCGTTTTCGGTCCCGATTTTAAGCGCCTCTTGAAGACCTGATCCGATCTTGACATCGCTCAGTTCATCGCCGCCTTTGAGCACGCCGCCAAGTCCTTTTAGAATTTGATCGAACTGCGCCCAGGCAGGATTCGCGGGAACGAAAAAGACCGCGAGGAACATGATGATTCGCAACATATGCCTCTTCCTCCTATGTAAATGATTAGCGCCTTTTAGATTAGACGCGGAACAGCGGGGTTTCCTGCAAACTCTTTAAGCTACGGACGGTTCTTAAGGAAATCAGAGGTTGAACCTTGGCGTTCAGTTCCGTTGGGGCCGAGCGCCGCTGCAAAAAAGGCATCCATCATCAGCTCAAATACCTGATCCTTGGTCTCCTCCGGCGCAAGCCGATGAGCCGTGCGCAGCGGCTGTAGAGCTTCACGCCACCGACGCAGACTAAGATAGGAGCGCCCGAGGTAAAGATAGGCTAGAGCAAAATTGGGATCTTCTTCCGTCGCCCGCTGAAAATAAGGGATCGCTTCTTTGAAATCCCCCTGATTGAAGAGAGCCACGCCGCGATCGTAACTCGCTTGTCCTTGCTGGTATACTTCCAGCGTTGAGCACGATAGCACTCCCGCTACCAGAACGAGCCCAAGCACCACCAGCCCCATTTGCACTAGACGCGCTGGCCCAACGGGTCCAGATTGAATTTGCGTTACACTCGCCGCGGCCCTACACAAGCTGACGTCGACATCCTTTACGCGGGTCCTTGAATCAATGCGTTCGCTCAGTCGCTCTCGCCAAAGGCAGCTTTCAGAATGGGCTTGAGTTCCCCCCGTTCGTGGAGTTCGTGCAGAATATCACAGCCGCCGATGAATTTGCCGTCGATGAACACCTGCGGGATGGTGGGCCACCGCGTATACTGCTTGATGCCGTCCCGCACCGCCGGGTCGGCTAACACGTCTTCGGTAGCAAAGGGGATGCCGTAGGACTTGAGAATCTCAACTGTGTGAGCGGAAAAGCCGCACTGGGGAAATTCAGGCGTCCCTTTCATGTAAAGCATGACCTTGTTAGCTTTCACTTTTGCGTCGATATTCGCCAGAACGTCATTTGCCATTATTCATCTCCTCTTCGTTCATGACTCAAGACCCGATCTTCTCCCACTGTGCGGGAGTATAGGTCTTGAGAGCCAGCGCGTGAATCCGCTGATCGCCCATGGCCTCCTTCAGTGCCGCGTAAACCATCTGATGCTGTTCCACCAACCCCTTCCCTTCAAAGGCCGGCGAAACGATGAAAACCTGCCAATGGTCACCGCCGCCCGTTAGGTCCCGCATTTCGATGGTGGAGCCGGGAAGCGATTGCTCTAAAGTTGACTTAATTTCTTCCGGACTAATCATAACCAGATCTTACCGGCTTGGATCAACGCTTTCAAGCTTGACGGCAATCGCTCCCGCTATTCCTATTTGCCTTTGCCTTGAGGATCAAAATCACTGCGAATTTCTTTCATCATCGTGCGCAAATCCCTGCGCAGCTCGTCGAGCGTAGGGCGCCCCACGTACCAGTAACCGCAATAAAGGCTGTGAACGGTGAGGTCAGGCAGCAAACAGAACGTGTAAGGGATAGCCGTGATGCCGCGACTTTTCGAAGTCTCGGTCATGTCAAGGCGCACCACGGCGCTGCGATCGTGGTCGCTGAGAAACGTAAAACTCGCGCCTAACCCGGCCCTGAAAGCCGCATTGACTTCCGGGGAATCGACGCTGATTACGGCAAGCCGGCAATAATTCACCGCCAGTTCTTCCTGAAACTCTACGAAGTGGCGCAACTGCACCTGGCATTTGGGTCACCAGTAGCCACGATAAAAGGAAACAATCAGGGGGAATTTTCCGGCAAGCTGGGACAACTTGACGAGCTGGCCCTCATGATCCCGGAGTTCGAGGTCGGGAAAACGCTGTCCAACCGCTCGGTTCATATCCTTTTGTCCTGCGTGCCCGAAGGCATCCGACCCCTCCTCCTCAAACTCATGGATATCGTTTCACCATCTCGG
>JBFJNS010000315.1:0-4113 GCA_041618055.1 Binatia bacterium | reverse complement strand
TCGGGCCTGGGAGTGTCGCTCATCCGGTTAAAGGACAGCAGGCAAGCCCAGCCGGAACAGGACTTTGTGCGCGAGCTCAAGGAAGGCTTCCGCTATGTTTGGAACTCGCCGGTAATCTTGAGCAGCATCATCGCGGCTTACACCTTCAGTGTATTTATAGTCACCTACCAGCGCTTCCTACCTGTTTTCGCCAAAGAGATTTTGGACGTCGGTCCCAAGGGCCTGGGATTATTGATGGCCGCCCCGGGCATTGGAGCGGTCGCTTCTTTAATGTTTCTTGCCGCAGTGGGAGATAGATGGAACCGGACTATGCTGTTGTGGGTTACGACCACCGCCACACCCATCTTTCTCATGCTTTTTTGCGCATCGCCCGTGTTCTGGCTCTCGGTCCTTCTTCTGGCCCTGGTCGGAGCAGGCCAGGTCACTTTTCGGACGATCAGCCGAGTGATTATACAGGTAGAGGCGCCACGCGAGATTCTAGGTCGAACCATGGCCGCTTTTAACATGGACCAAGGCATGCGCTCCCTGGGCTCCGTCGTGATGGGCATCTTCGCTACCCTTTTCGGGGCATCCCTCGGCCTCGCTTTGACAGCGGCAATATCTCTAGTTGTGACTTCAGCGATTTTTTATCGCTTGCTCGGCAGGAAATTTTTAAGGTGACCGTGCGCTTGAAAGGGCCGAAGGAAACCCTCGCTACGGTCGCTGCATAACAAAATATGTGCTTGACAAGCACCTGGCCTCGGACGCAGAATTTCCCGGCATTGACCAATTCGCCATGCGTTCGCTCCCGAGGGAGGTTTATCATGCACAGTCGCCTGTCTCCGTACCACGCGCTCAGCGCTCTGTGTCTCTTCCTAGCCACCTTTTATCTGCCGCAGGCGGAGGCGGCCTCACAGCTGCAAAAAGCCGTCATGGTCTTTGGCGGGTTCAACGAAAGGAGCGGTGTCCTTTTCGTCGCCAAAGACATGCGCTTTTTTGAGGAGCAAGGTCTTGATGTGCAAATCGTACAGGTACGAAGCGGTCCGGTCGCCATATCCGCCATGGCTGCCAATGAAGCTCAGTTTTACAACGCATCGGCGACCGGTTCGACTCTCGGCGCGGTAAGCGGAGGCCTCGATCTGGTTTTCGTAGCGGGCATCGTCAACAAACTAGACGGTGACTTCGTGGTATCGCCCAAGATCAAAACGCCTGCCGACCTCAAGGGCAAAACGCTGGGAGTCCAGAGCATGGGGGGCGGGATTTGGATGTTTACGATGCTGGCTCTTGATCACTGGGGTCTCGTGCCCGAGCGCGACAAGATTCAATTTCGCGTTCTGGGAGATCAATCGGTCATCGCGCAGGGTCTAATTTCGGGAACGGTGGACGCAGCCTATCTCGGTTACACTTTCAGCCAGATTGCCCAGCGCCAGGGTTTTCGCACACTGGCCGATCTCGCAAAACTCAATATCCCGTATCAGGGGATCGGCTTACTGGTACGCAGGAGCCTCCTCGAGCAGTCGCCTCAAACCACTGAAAAGACAATCAGGGCTCTGGCTAAATCAATCGCCTATTTCAAGGACCCGGCGAACAAACAGGAGGTGGTCAAATCCCTAGCGAAGTGGTTGCGTCTATCCCGGCTCGAAGATGCCGAGGTCGGTTACGAAATGATCCGCCCCATCTATGATCGAAACCCCACACCGACGACAGAAGGCCTGCGCAACACCTTGCGGGTCCTTAGCCGAGTTGACCCCAAGTTTGGCCGCTTGAAGGTGGAGGATCTAATCGACGACCGGATTATCCGTAAGCTCGACCGCGAAGGGTTTTTCAAGTAGAGATGGATCCCCGCTCCGACCCCGCGGGAATGGCGAGCGTTGACAAGCCCTGGAATCGCCGTCACGCAGGATGCTGTGGAAAATTAGCCCCGCGGTCGATTGATGAATCGCAGCGGTTGATGGGGCAGCGCACCAGCCGTCAAGACTCGGCGACGATCCCGGCGTGCACGGACCCACCCTAACGCATCGGCCCCCAATCACGCAGAGCCTCCGCAAGCCGCGGCACAACGGTTGAGTTAATAACCTGCACCGATGTAATATCGATTTAATCTTCCTTCGAGAGTTGGGACGAGAGGCGTTGCCGCGCGATGTCATCGTCATCAACATGGCGGCTTGTCTTTGGCTTTGCAATGCAAATATGTTTTCTTCGCGGGCGTTGTCGCATCGCTTGTGGTCATGTCCGCATTTCAAGCTGTCTCTTCCGCAGCAGACAAGGAGATCGTTGGCGCTGTCGAAGAAGTCGTGTTGCTGCCTTGGAACATTAAACTTCTTGCCCGTATTGACACGGGAGCCGCAACGTCTTCCTTGGACGCTCGAGACCTTACCATCAGCAATCAGATGGCGGTCTTTAAAGTGCCGAACCAAGGTGGAGAGATAGAGCTTAAATTGCCGCTCCTCGGGAAGCGTAGAATCCGCCACGCCGACGGCGCAGAATACAGATCGTTGGTCCAGCTTGAAGTGTGTATCGGTTCGCACCGCATTTCTGCAAAGGTCAATCTCAACGACCGTTCCAAGGTCGAATACCCGTTTCTGATCGGTCGCAACATTCTCGTACGCCGTTTCTTAGTTGACGTCAGTCGCAAACGCGTTCTGACACCGAACTGTCGTCAGGCTGCACCCCGGTGAGACGTACCCTGCTCCTGCTGGTCATGGTGCTGGTGATCCTCCCCACGGCGACAATCGCCTATCGGGTCATCTCGCTTCAATACCCGCTTCTGCCGACGGTCCCGGGAAGAGTCTGGCAACTCTCGGTCAGGGGAGAAGTCAAGGCTGGACAGGACGGTATACGACTGGCGATAGCCGTCCCTGCTGCCGATGTCGCGCGAACCGTGCTCAATGAGCGCATCGAATCCGGGGCCCTGGACTTTTTCCTCTCGCGGGATGAGCACAACCGAGTGGCTGTGTGGTTCACGCATGATAGGCCGATGCTGGAGTCAATCAATTATACGGCGCTAATTCTCGTTCGGAACCGTCAGACAAAATTGGCGCAACCGCCTATTGGAGAGTATCCCTCGCAGGTCAGTCCGGAAGAGCAAGCCCTGGCCATGAAGCGGGTGCGCCAGTGGAGCGAGCTGGCGCCGCGCGCTCGGCTTCAGGCCATCCTCGATTCCCGCAACCATATCTGGCAGCCGCTTGCGGCGGAAAACAGGGAATCGCAAGCATGGGCGAAGGTGCAGAAAAAGTACGGTGCCCTGACCACGTTGGTCATCCTCTGTCAGGCCGCTGGACTTCCAGCCCGCACGGCGCACGGTTTACCGCTAGCCGAAGGGATCTACACAGTACCGCTGTCCTGGGTGGAAACGTGGACGGGGAGCGAATGGGAAAACGTTCGCATTGCCACGGGGGAGATCCTCTCCAATCCCACTTCCCTTCTTCCTCTCGCTCGCGATATCCCGGTGTTGCGGGCGTTTGCCGGTAGCGCGTCTGGTTTCCAGTGGACTCTGAGCCGGCAGCCCACGAGCAACTGGCTGCTTCATTTCGAGCGCATTACCCGCTCCCAGAGGTGGTTGGATCAGTGGTCTTTGTTTCGCCTCCCAACCGAATTCCAGGAAACTTTTCGCATCTTGCTCTTGACACCGATCAGCGCGCTTCTGATCGGCGTTTTGCGCAACGTCGTCGGCTTTCCGACCTTTGGAACGTTTATGCCGGTTCTCATGGCCCTTGCCTTTCGCAACACGGGCATTGTCCTAGGTCTGGGGATACTTGCGCTCGTCATTGCCATAGGCTACGTCTTCCGGCGCGTCCTCAACAGCATGCGCCTCCTGCTGGTTCCTCGCCTCTCGGTCTTGCTGACCCTTGTGGTTGCCTGCCTCACGCTCGTTGCCCTGGTCGGCAACAAGATCGGCTTGAGGGAGTTCATGGCCGTCGGTCTTCTGCCGATCGTGATCCTGACCATGACCATCGAACGTTTTTTCGTCATCACCGAGGAAGCTGGAGTGCGCGAAGGCCTGAGGACCGCCATCGGAAGTGGCGCGGTCGCCGCGATTACCTACGAGATCATCCACTGGGAATCGCTGCAACTGACTTTCTTTGTCTACCCCGAACTTCTGTCGGTTGTCGCCGCCTTGCAGGTTCTGCTTGG
>JBFJNS010000314.1:0-4116 GCA_041618055.1 Binatia bacterium | reverse complement strand
GGGCTGTAAAGGGCCAGCGCTCCTCCAAGAACAGCAAACGCCACAAAAAGAAAATGCGCCAACAACACGACATCGGCGCCGATGCGATACAGCATGCAAGTCAGACAGCTCTCGGCTAACGTAAATGGTGAGAAACGCGTCTCACAGCGTTATTCTCTACCCAAAAGTTAGCCATTAGCTCCGAGATTGCCACCGTCGCGGTTCACGCCGTCCATGCATGCAAGCCACAACAATGATTTGATCCTCAATTATTCGGTAGAAAAGGCTGTACGGGAAACGACGCAAATTTACCCGACGTGTCTGACGGTAAACAATAGGGAACTGTTCCGGGTATGCAATCAGAGATTCAAGGACGTTACTCACGGCTGTAAGAAACTCGTCACCCAGACCGGCTCGTTGCCTCTCGTACCATCGGTAGGCATCTTCAACGTCCGCGGCGGCCGCAGGCCGGAAGATTGGTGGCTTCACCTCGACCGAGAGCGAATTTGCTGCAGGACCTGGTCCCAAGGAATACCCTCTGGTCCTGAGCGTTCGAGATCTTCGAGTCGCCGGTCAAGTTCTTCGCGCTGCGCATTGGTCAGCGGAACCGTGTCCGGCTTCTCGTTGAGACTGTCCCATAGTTCCTCGATCAGACGCAGACGTTCTTCAGGACTCAGGTCGCCTATGTTTAGCGCAGGCTTGCTCATAAAGCCAAATATGCCACCTTTGCGATCACGGCGCCACCGCCCGTCGTGTCCTTGATGGCTCACCAGTAATAAACAGAACGGCTCTTGTCGTTAATAATATCTACAAAGGCCGCCCGCAAGAAAAACACCATTACTACAACTGGACGTTGAAGGACGACCGTAGGCGTTAATTGATCCCGAATTCCGCAGTAGAAAGGTTACTCGAGGAGCCTGGGGGAAACCTTTCGTTGCAAAGACAATGAGCCCCTGCCTCTGAGCGGAACTCGATGGCCTGTGCATGGAGAGGCAACCTCACAGCCCGGGCGACGGCTTGCCAAGTCACACCAAAGACTTTGAAACTGCGCGCTTGGGTGTCTTTGCCACTCCAGGCTTTCCCCACGCTCGCCCCATAGCGTATATGCAGCTGCGGAATTCGGCTTGATTCCTGCTGGGTCGTTATCTACCAGGAGCTAGTCGCGGCTGATGGTTTTGCGCGTGAAGCCGTGGCGACAACATGCCGGCAAGATCTTTAAGGCGCCGACGCTTCGTCTAACCTCAGCGCGGTCAATCGGCGATATTGAAAATTTGCAGTGAAGCTTTGCTAAGTGTAGTGTACCTGAAGTTCGTTGAAAAAATGCAAATGATGGTCGCGACTCGAATCGAATTCAAATCCCCCCTTTTTCCCCCTTTTTCAAAGGGGGAGTTTTCTCTCTGGCATTTTGACCCCTCTTTGGCAAAGAGGGGAAGGGGAGATTTTCGGACGAAATGACGAGGAATTTATACAGCGAACTTTGGTTCCAGGACACTAGGGGTTGGGCAATTTTAGCTAAATCTCCGGGCCAGTATTTGGGTAGGTAGCCTCAGAAGCCCGCGGATCGAGGGTTGTTCCCAAAAGAAGAATGTTCTGCAAACTCTCGGGACCTTCCCTCGACCCGCGAACTGGGGCGTGGCCGTCCTTAACGGCCCATGTTCTTGAAGAACCCTTCCTTTTCCAGCTCGTCAAGCAAGGAGTTGTCAACGAACTCCTCCGGCCGGCGGTCTTTGAATTCAGGGTAGCGCTTGGCATAGAATTCGAGCGTTTCCCGTATGCCCTCCAAGTTCACCCGGGGAGGCAAGGAAAAGCGCGGCGCAAAGTAATCGTAGGTTGAATCCAGCGTTTCCTGGTCTTCGACGCGCATGCGCTTGGCGAAGATCTTGACCGTGCTTTTGCGGTCGGTCTTAATCTTATGGATCGCTTCGGAGTATGCCTTCAGAAACCGCATCGCGGTGTCCCGCTTTTCTTTGAGAAACTCGCCCGTCGTACTGAGCGCTGATTGGGAAAAATTCGCGCTCATATCGCCCATATCCGCAAGCACGCGGTAGCCGTTTTTGACGGCGAGGAGCAAATGCGGCGGCGAAAGGACCGTCGCATCGGTGCGCCCGGTCATGAGGGATGCCAAGCGCGTCGGCGAATCGCCGCCGATGATCACGCTGACGTCGGATAGCTTCAGACCCCACTCTTTCAGGGAAAGCTGCAGGGCGAAGTCATTGGAGCCGCCATAATTGAGTATGTTGACTTTCTTCCCGCGCAGATCCTTCGGCGAGCTTATTTCCGGCTTTGCAACGAAGGCGTAAGGAAATTTATTATAGGAAGCCGCCAGAAGCTTGATCTCCGAGCCCTTGGCCGCGGCCGCAAGAGGTCCCGTCGAGGAGCCCGTTGCGAACTGCGTGCTGCCCCCCAAAAGGGCCGCTACGGATCGCGCGCTGCCCGTGATCATGATCACTTCGACATCCAGGCCGTACTTGTCGAAGATTTTTAAATCTTTCGCAACCCAAACCGCGCTTTGAAACCCGGCATGGCCGCCGTAGTCCACGACGAGCTTTCCCGCCGCATGGATCGGCGCATACGCAAAACAGAGCAACGCCATAACCGTTACACTCAAGATATGCTTCATGTCCCTTTCAACTCCTCTCATAGATTAGTCAACGCATCGTCACCATGCGCAACCCGAATAATCTCTCTCCCGGATCATAGGAATTGCGCTCTTTAGCGTCAAGCCGCGCGTTTAGAAATTCCGCTTCGATGAATCGCCCCGGACTGGATAATTCACGTGTGGCCTCCCATGACGCTTCAACGGAGCAGCGCCAAAAAGGTGCAAGCGCAAAAGCGTTCTCCGGCGTTTGCAATAACTTCAGATTCCAACTGAAACAACGACGACCATCTAACTTTAACCCGAATTCGTGATGTCATTGAACACGACCGGCCGCTGCGGGCTCGTGTTCACGCGGAGCTGAAAGATGTCCGGCCTCGAGTAGTGTCCTACGGTATCGAGGCTTCGCCTCGCTGCGCCGACCCGAGCAAGATCAATGTCTGCAGTCAATATCCCCTTCTCTTTGCGCATGGGCCCGGCTACAATTTTTCCGCCCGGAGAAACCACGACGGAATCACCCTGATTCACCCAGTCATCGGCCAGCGGATACAAGGTAGCCTTGCCTGGAATCGCGTCAGGAATATCGCCCGCCTGGAACGCGCAGCCGCTGCCTATAACCCAACAACCTCCCTCCCGGGCAATATGTTGCATCGTTGCAATCCAGAGGTCACCGTTGTCGTACGTCGGCGCGATGTAAATGTCCACCCCTTGTGCGTAGATCGCGCAGCGCGCAAGCGGCAGATAGTTTTCCCAGCAGACGAGCGTTCCGATGCGCCCGCATGGAGTGTCAACCACTCTCAGACCCCGGCCGTCCCCGAATCCCCACACCATTCGCTCCGGATTGGTCGGCATAACTTTTCTGTGACGGTTCAGCAAGGTGCCGTCGGGGCTGATAACAACCACTGTGTTGTAGATGGTGCCGCGACTGAACTCCGTATCGCGTTCATCGAGGCCACAGACGACCGTGACCTTATGCTTCTTTGCTGCAGCGCATAGCGGTGAGAGATGATCGCCGTCGAGACTCACGGCATTCTCGAGCAACAGGGAATGCAGCTGCTCCGAAAGGGCAAAGTCGCCGCCGGGACGAAGCCGCCAGATCCAGGCCGGATACCCGGGCACAAACGCCTCAGGAAATACGATCAACTGCGCACCGTTTTCCGCCGCTTCGCTCACAGCGCTGACAGCGGTGCTCAGAGTCTGCGTTCGATCGAGAAATACCGGGGGCCGTTGAATAACAGCAACCCGCTTCATTTGTCACCTCCGAAGTTATTAAATGCCTGACTATCCATTAAACAACGCCTTTATGTAATCGGGGTACCTTTCGATTGGCTACGAAACCTAACAATCCTTCGTCAGGCTTAAACTCGAGTCACCGAAGCGGGTGTGTCGCCGGGAAAGTAAACGTGATCATTCGATAGACCCGCAATCCGAGATAAACGGTCCTAACGTCTGCTATCTCACAAAAACGCTTCACCAAAGACGCCGCAGGCTTGGTTAAGGGAAGCTAACGGTCACGAGCGACCAGGGCGAGAGAAAATCGC
>JBFJNS010000313.1:0-4120 GCA_041618055.1 Binatia bacterium | reverse complement strand
GATTCGTGAACGTGTCCGTTATTGAGCGATTGGAACCGAGCGCAGCGGTGAAACGATTGGAACGGAGTCTAATCTGTTACCACATGCCAGGGGCCATTAGCCATACGCCATAAGCGCTTTTTCTTCGATATGCCATTCGCCATATGCCACTTGCCATTCGCGCCCTTGTGCTGCGATGATAGACCCGACCCTCGGCCCCTCCCCGTCAAAGCGCAAAAATTGGGTTTCTCCCGGAGGAAAAAGCCGCGCCCGACGCACGGCACTCGTCGGCGCCCTCCGAACAAAGGTCACTTTGCTGTCATTTCCACGTTTCGAGAATTCTCGAAACGTGGAAGTGTCCGGCTTGGCGATTCGCAGCGGCTTGAAAGAATCCATTTGTCAGTCTCCAGGGACGGAGTGTAAGATCGCCCCGCTATGGATGAGGACCGTTACCGAGAATCGCGGCTTTGCCGCTTGTTGGGGAATCCCGTCGTGTACCAGCTCATCGTGCTCTTAGACCGGGGCGTGGCTCTGACGCCGAGTAAGCTCGCCAAGGCGGCGGGCCGGTCGGTGCAGACGGTAAGCAGCCATCTGGCCAAACTACGGGCGGCCGATGTGGTGCGCTATGACACGGCTGGGAAGGAAGTCCGCTATTGGCTGAAGCACAAAGGGGAGACCCGTGGGCTGTTAACGGCGCTCGAGAAGGTAGTCAAGGCTGCCAGCCAAGTATCGTGAGCCTGTCGTTTCGACCTTTCGAGAATTCTCGAAACGTGGAAGGGTCGGTGAAACGGGTTGGATAGCCCTTACAACCGAAGCGCGAGCACGAGTCCCGAGCACGGCATTTTCCGATCATAAACGCCGCATTCTTTGATGTGCTGATGGGTGAAAAATGATCCCCGCTCGGTCTGTGAAAAGCGGCCTGTCGCCATTTCTCCCCACGCGTGGTCTCAGTATCGAGTCACCCTCCAGCATGTGGAAAGAACGCAGCAGAACCCGTATGGTTTAGTGGTCAGCGCGGTCGAACAAAGTGAAGCAAACCGAAACCCTTAGGTGGATTGATTAGATCGACTTCAGCCGTTAGGGGCACCGTTGAGCGCAGATTCAAACAATTGGAACGGATTGTTGAGTCTCGGCCCCAATCGGACTGAGGCTGGCTTGGGATATTATGCGGCCCGCGGTTTTTCCGCTAGTTCGACTTTAAGCCTTGCTCCCAGGGCGATGGCGACTTGTTCCAGTGTCTTTAAAGAATAATTACGATAGTTGGGATTCTCCAGCCGTGAAATCCCGGCTTGCGTCGTCCCCACTTTAGCCGCCAGGGCTGCCTGTGTGAGCCCATGTTTTTCTCTCAACTCGGCAATGCGCTGAGCGAGATGTAAACGGTCGAGTTCGTCTTCATAGGCTTTCTTGAACTTTACGCTTTCAGCGGCGAGATTGAATTTATAACGAGTCGTTTTCTTACCCGCCATCTCCCATTTCCTCCATGCGGTTTAGCGCTGTTTGCAGTTCCCTTCGCGGTGTCCTCTGGCTCTTTTTGGAAAAGCCGTGCAATAGCACGATCACGCTTCCCGGTTTGAAACAGTAAAAAATGCGGCTCGACTTTGTGCGCAGTTCGAATAGCCCCTTACCCAGGCTCTTGGAGACAGGTTCCCTGGCCCGATTGCCGACCTCGGAAAGGAAGGCAATCCGGGCCCGGACAGTTGCTTGCTCCGCGCCGGTCAAGCTCCGGATAAATTCCTCCATGGGGTTTCTCCCGCGGGCGTCGAGATAGCACGCTATCTTCCACACCGCCAAAACATTACATAATTGTGATGAGGCTGTCAAACAAGGCAATCGAATGGAGCGGGAATGCTCTAAACATGATGGATAAAAATGATCCCCGCTCGGTCTGTGAAAAAGCGGCCTGTCGCCATTTCTTCCTACGGGTGGTCTCAGTCCAATTGATTCTTTAAGGATCGAGGGGCAAGGATCCGTTTGCACGCAGGTTCCTGTAGGTCCTCCGTCAAGATGTTACAACGTTAGCTCCGAACTCGCTTCCGTGGCCCCGATCGTGATTCATTTCGACGATTCGAGAATTCTCGAAACGTGGAAACGAAGGAGTGGGGGGACGGATCGGCATTTCACCACTCGAAACCCGCAAACCGTACCGAGTTTTCTAATTCCTTGACCTTATGTTTCCATTCGCGCTATATCGCGCTTATGGCTACCCGATTGACAATACCGAGAAAGTACAGTCGCGAGCGGATAGAATCGCGCATGGATGAGCTTTCGCTCCAGTTCCAGCGAACTCCCCACGTAAAGATTATCCGCAAGATTTCCGCTCTGAACCGTCTGCTTGCTCGGATGGATGGGCGGGTGCAGTTTCCAGAGAAGTTTCATTAAGCGACGCGCTAAACGCTATCTGCGAATTTCGGTTTGCCATTTTTCCGCAAAATCGACTAAACTGCGGCCATTTAAGACACCGCGGTTCACGCCTCTGGTTTCATCCCGCCACAGACGCGAATCACGAGCGCGGCTTCTAAGCCGTCATGGTTACGAATTTCGAGCACGATCACGCACATTGACATACTTGGTGAACCGGTATGGAGGCTGGACAACGAGTGCGCCTTATTCATGATCCGGGGCGCATCGGGGTATTGACGGGACGGACTTTACCCCGTGCGGGCATCATCCTCCGGCAAGTTCAGTTCCCCGAGGGGTCCGACTTTGTTCCCGAAGACCAGCTTGAGTCCGTACCCGACACGCCGGAACATCCGGTGGAGCTTCTCGAGCGGGGAGTTCTCGGATCAGCCGCAGATCTCCGCCGCACCCTCACACATGTCCGGCTAACAGGCCGCTTGGCGAATGTGCTCTACAGCATGGACATGACGGGCACCGACTTCTACGCTTATCAGTTTAAACCGCTCGTTAAGCTTCTCCAGTCGCCTTCCACCGGTATCCTTATGGCCGACGAAGTTGGGCTCGGTAAGACAATCGAAGCCGGCCTTCTTTGGACAGAACTCCGCAGCCGGTTTCACTTTCGCCGCGTGCTAGTCCTGTGCCCGGCTGTGCTCCGCGGGAAGTGGGCGGTGGAGCTTCGCACACGCTTTGGTGTGCGAGTTGACACGCTGGCAGCTGCAGAGGTGCTATCGAGTTTGCGGGAAAGCATTTACGGAGGGCCTTCAGCGAATTTCGCGATTGTTGCGAGTATGCAGGGGTTGCGTCCCCCCAAGGATTGGGAGTCCTCAGAAACCAAGGAGGGGTCTCCATGGGAATTGGCACACTTTCTCCGCCAATACGAGCATGCCGACCCGCTCATTGATCTTCTGATCGTGGACGAAGCCCACTATATGCGGAATCCAAGAACAATGACGAGCGAGCTTGGAAAACTCCTGCGCGGCGTCTCGCAGTATGTGGCGATTTTGTCGGCTACGCCTATTCATCTTCGAAGCGAAGACCTCTTCCACCTTCTCAGCTTGGTAGACGGGGACCTTTTCAATCGGCCAAATCAATTTGACGAACTGCTCGCAGCCAACGCACCGCTTGTCCGACTTCGCGACGAGCTTCAAGCGCGTCGACTGACTCCGGAATCGTTTGCCACTCGTATCCGCCAGGCGATGACACACCCACTGCTCGCCGGGAATCGCCAACTCGGGGCCTTACTAGAAACCATACCGACGGAGTCGGAGCTGACCGATCCTAAAGCCGTGAGCAGACTCACGCACCGCGTGGAGAGCGCAAACCTTCTCGGACATGTGCTTAATCGGACGAGGAAACGGGAAGTCACGGAGTGGAGTGTCGTCCGCGAACCTGTACCCGAGATGGTTCCATTAAGCCCCCCTGAACGGGAATTTTACGACGCGGTCACTGAAGTCGTGCGTGAATTTGCCGCCAGGCGAGGCGGTCACGAAGGATTTCTCCTTGTCACCCCTCAACGCCAAATGTCAAGCTGCATGGCGGCATCTCTTCGTTTCTGGCGTGACCGCGGAGTCAGTTCCGACGAAGAGCTGTTCGAGGCACTGGCCGGCGGCCAATACGCGCACGTACTGGCGCCGAACAACTCGGGGAAGTCGAGCCTCGTTGCGGCGACGGCCGCGCGGCTCGAACACAACGGTGTGAAGGTCGCTGTGCTCGACCTCGAGCAGATTCGGCTGCGCGACGGCGG
>JBFJNS010000312.1:0-4124 GCA_041618055.1 Binatia bacterium | reverse complement strand
GTAGTAGATCTCGGTCTGTATGCCGTGGTCAGCCAGATAACGTTTGAGATCGTCTCGGCGCGCCACGCTAATCACGTAGTTGTTGAACACATGAGACTTGTCCGGCGCGATCGGAGGGAGACGCAGGACCTGACGGCCGACCAAGCCGCTCTCACGGAGAAGACGATCATAGGTTCGGGCGCGCTCGCATCTCTGCTCGCACCAACCGTCAAGGTAAGGCAGCTTGACGGACAAGACCGCTGCTTGGATGGAATCGAGACGCGAATTGATGCCAATCAATGTATGGTGATACTTGGTGATTTCCCCATGCACACGAAGGGTTCTAACTTTGTCGGCTAGCTCACGGTGAGGGGTCGTCACCAATCCGGCGTCACCGTAAGCGCCAAGGTTTTTGCTTGGGAAGAAAGAAAAACAGCCGAGATCGCCAATGGCGCCTGCGAATCTCCAATCATGGCCCACGAGACAGCGAGCGCCGCAGGCCTGGGCCACATCTTCCACAATCTTCAGGGAGCATTTTCGTGCCAGGGCTACGAGCTCGTCCATGGCACAACAGCGGCCGAACAGGTGGACAGGCAATAGAATTCTAACCCGCAGGCCGCTTTTGACTTCCGTCAGCGTTGTTCCTTGAAGGCGGCAACGCTCGGCGATGAAAGCGCGCACAGCGCCTGGGCTGATTAGATAGCTCTCTGGCTCGCTGTCGATGAATAGCGGCGTCGCCCCGAGACGTGTTACGGACGAGGCGGTGGAGAAAAAAGTGAACGTAGGCACCAAGACGCCGTCCCCAGGCCCGATCCCCAACGCCATCAGTGCGAGCAGCAAAGCGTCGCTGCCGGAGGCGACGCCGATCCCGCTACCGCAACGGAGATAGGCCTCCATTTGTCGCTCGAAACGCTCAACGGCCGGTCCTAAGATGAACCGTTGGCTCGTCAGGACTTCATTGATCTGTTGGGCGATCTCACCGCGGATGCGCTCATACTGAGCCTGCAGATCGATGATCGGAATGTTGAAACCATTTGGGCTAGACACTAGTTTTTACCGCAGGGGATTTTCCTTTCAAGGTATTTTCCGCTACCGCGGCTAACAACGGATCTTGCTCATGATCCAAGGCGAAGACACGCAGCTGAACGACTTTTGCAGGGATGAATTCGAACAGCTCGGCTAGCGATTCTTTCGTGATTTCCCCCGTCGAGGGATCGAAAATATAGATCTGTTTCTTTCCCATGGAAAACGGATTCTCCGGCCGCGGGTCCTGCGTGGCCATGTCGACTCGAAAGACTAAATCCCGCAACCCCAGTGGCAATGCGGCGCGAATTCTCTCTTCCCAGTCCTTGTCTTGAATCAAAGCCACGCCGTAGCGAAGTTCGTTCAACGACAGGGTTCGGTCGTAAGCCATCTTCCACCTAACTTCCCGGTGCAGCACCGCCTCCCATTCCCTGCCCAATTCGTGGAGTTCCCCCTTCTGGCGACGCCAGCGCGACACTTCTTCGAGCAAGGACCAGTCCGTTAGGTAAAGATACTCCTCCATATGTTCGAGCGGGTTGCCGGGAAAAAGGACGCGCATACTCTGCGGAAATATTTCACGCAAATGAAGGTCGATGGCACGCGTGGTTCGGTGGTAGTAGACGTTCGTGTAGAGATAAAGCCGGGCGTTGAGAAACATCGTGAGAGCGCTGTTACCCGCTTTGTGCAGTGTCAGCCCCTTAGGCGAAAAAAACGTATAGTGGAGCAGTCGCTCCCGATCCACCGGCCCGACGGCGACGCCACACATGTAGGAGTCGCGAGACACATAGTCGAGGTTGTCGAAGGTGAAAATCCCGCTTGTGAGCGGTTGGAGAAGCCGGACCCACTCGGCTTTGCGTTGATCGTCTTCGCCGTTTTTTTTGATTGGAAAGGCTACGTCTTCCGGTCGCAGTTCCTCCCCTGCGGCGAAGGGACCGCTGGGGCTGCGCCTTATCTGCCGGATGATGTCGCCGAGGTGTTGCTGGATAATCGCTTGCCCGATGTCTTCATGTGTGAGGTCATAGTCGTGGAGAAAATTGTCGTCAAAAAAATGGCCAAAAGGCCCGTGGCCAACATCATGGAGCAGTCCTGTCACGCGCATGTATTCCTCAACGAAAGGGGCCGACGGACACTCATCGCCGAGGACCTTGCGCAACGACGGGTACAAGTGCTTGGCAAACTCTCCCGCCAGGTGCATGGCGCCGAGGGAATGCTGAAATCGACTGTGTTCCGCAGAAGGATAAACCCAGCGCGCGCTTTGGAGCTGGTAGATGTAGCGCAGTCGTTGCACCCAGGGCGAGTCAATCAACGCTTTCTCCGTCACCTCGGCTTTCTTTTCGGGAACCGTGAACTGGATGTAGCGGTGGATCGGGTCAGCGATGAGGGCGGTACCCTCGTACTCGCTATGCAGCAAATGGGTCATCACGCATTCACAGTTCGAAGATCAATTGGGCGGTCCACTGATCGCCGGTTTTTTCCATGCGGCTCTGGTGGTAAGCAATGGCGGTGATCTCCTGCTTGATCTCGTGGCGGTCGGGATCAATCTTTTCTCCACAGACTTGTGCTTTAACGTGCGTGTCTTTAGCCTCGCTAACATGAAACTCTTTCAGCAAATAACCGCTTCCCTGATAAAGATAGAGTAGTTCACGCACCCAGTTGACCATGAGGTCGTCCCGATCCGTACCCTCCACCTCCAAAGGCAGTCGATCTTTGACGTCAATCTTTTCGATATCAGTCATGACATCGAACAAGGCCCATGCGGAGTTGACGAACAAATCCGCATGCGACGCACCAAAAATTTTGACGGCCAGTTCCGATTGTCGAGTTGTCACCCGGTAACGCTTGGAGTTCTCCATGATCTTTCAACCCTTGGAAATAATTTCAGTCGCATCGTTCGTTTCTTGGCTGGAGTCGAGCAGCGACTTGCCGCCGAGGAAATCTTCGTCCAAACATTGCCTGATTGCTGAGCGCGTATGGCATTGAACACAGGTAATAATATCGATCGGGTGGGTCAACTTAAGATATCTGATAGCCGTCGCATCCTCTTTAAAGTTCGCGAGATAAGCCCATTCGGTTTTGCCCGTGTGAAGCAGATAGTAGTCGACCTTGTAACGCTTCTGCGTATGAGTGGTTTCCTTGACCTCTCTGCCGCAGTGATAGCAGTACATCCGTTACCCATTTATACCCGGTTTATGAGGCTCGCCGCAAACCCTGCCCCAAATCCGTTGTCAATATTAACAACCATAACGCCCGCCGCACAGGAATTGAGCATGCCCAATAACGCGGCGAGACCGTTAAAACTTGCCCCGTAACCAACGCTCGTGGGGACAGCAATGACCGGCTTGTCGACCAGCCCAGCGACTACACTGGGCAAGGCTCCTTCCATACCGGCGACCACGATCAGAACCGAGGCGTCGTGCAGTTGGCGGCGATTGTCCAGCAGTCGGTGGATGCCAGCGACGCCCACGTCGAAAAGTTTCTCCACCCGGTTGCCCGTCATCTTTGCCGTGATAACGGCCTCTTCAGCGACCGGAATATCGGAGGTGCCGGCGCAAATGACCAGCACGGTCCCTCTGCTTCCCATCTTGAGTGGCTTTGCAACCCAAGTAGCGGCGCGCGCGGCAGCATGATACCGGAGCCCGCTAACGGATTTTCTGATGCTGGCCATCTTATCGGCTGAAAGGCGGGTGACCAGAACATTGCTCTTCTTGCGCATTAATGCGCGAACGATCGCGGCAATCTCCCTGGCTTCCTTGCCTTGCCCCATGATGACTTCGGGAAACCCCTGGCGCAGCGCGCGATGATGGTCAACCTTCGCAAACCCGAGATCCTCGAAAGGCTGATAACGCAGCTGTGTGAGCGCTTGCGAGACGCTGATTTTGCGTTGCCTGACTCTTTCCAATAAATGTGCGATGCGTTCAGATTCCATGCGCGCTATTATCCAGCGAGAGGGTACACGCTATTCCGGCTCATCCGTATTGCAATATAACCCCGCCTACTTCTGCTTGAAATGATCGTGGCCTCTTGTGCGCAGCACACGCAGTGTTCCCGTTCGGTCCAATACTCTAATCCCCTCGCTTGCAGGCGCACAGGTGCCGATTCGAGTGATGGGCACCTGTGCGCGG
>JBFJNS010000311.1:0-4136 GCA_041618055.1 Binatia bacterium | reverse complement strand
AGCCGCATTGCTTTTTCAACCGAGGACAGCCCGGGGGCAAACTCTGCACAGGCGTGCCCGAACAGCTGTCGCAAACTCCGGGTGCGCCCCAGAACCTCCGGCAATAACACACCACGGAAGTCCTTGGCTATGCTTCGCGCAAAAGCGAACGCGCTCCCCGCGTCAGGCTCCCTCAGCGCAGCTGCCAGCAACTTCATTGAATGCCCAGGAACAAGAGAAATGCACGCGGCCCCCGCGCGCCGCATAATCTCTGGCGCAGAAAAGGCAGGCGCCAAACCCCGCATGATCTGGTAGTAGTGATAGCCACCGAACAATTCGTCACCACCGTCGCCGCTCAGGGAAACGGTGACTTTGCGACGCGCCATGCGTGAGACCGCGAGCGTCGGAAAGGCAGAGCTGTCGAAAAACGGTTCGTCGTATTCTGCACGAAACGCGGGCAACAGCCCGAGCAGATCATCGACGCGCAGATACTCCACTTCATGTTCCGTGCCCAGTGCTGCCGCAACGCGGCTGGCATGCGCACTCTCATCGTATTCGGGCTCTTCGAAGCCAACAGTGAACGACCGAATAGGCTGCGCGGAATGCCGGCGCATGGCTGCCACTACGAGGGAACTGTCAATGCCCCCGGAAAGAAACGCGCCCAATGGTACGTCAGCCACCATGCGTAACCGCACGCTTCGCGAGATAATTTCATCCAGCTCGTCCAGCAGGTCTGCTTCGCTCCGACGGCTCCAGGCCTGCTCGGGTACGATATGACGAAAATCCCAGTAACGCCGGATGCTGAGTCCAGACGCATCGAGCGTGAGGTAGTGGGCGGGGGGCAATTTACGTACTTCACGGTGGATCGACCACGGAGCAGGGATGTATCCAATCTCCAGAAAGTAACGCAGGGCCTGCTCATCCAGCTCGGGAGAGAGTGAAGAATCCAATGCAAATAGTGCCCGTGGACGGGACGCGAATAAGAACCCTGCAGAACCGACGTGATAGTAGAACGGTTTGACACCCATCCTGTCCCGCGCGGCGAACAGTCTTTTTTCTTTTCGATCCCAGATGGCGAAGGCGAACATGCCATGGAACCGGGTGACACACGCCGGCCCCCAGCGCCCGTAAGCGGCAAGGACCACTTCCGTATCTGAGCGGCTGCGCCAGGCATTCTCGTCCGGGTTAAGCTGCCGCCGCAGTTCCAGAAAATTGTAGATTTCGCCATTCAACACTATTACGTAACGGCCATCAGCCGACGTCATAGGTTGGTGGCCGGCCGGAGTAAGGTCCAGGATCGCAAGCCGCCGGTGCGCTAAAGCCGTCTCGCCTTCGGCCCAGACACCTGAGTCGTCAGGCCCGCGTTTAGCCAGCGATGCGGCCGCACGCTGCGCAGCCTCTGCGCTCACCGGCGCAGCCTGGTTTACTGCTCCGACTATGCCGCACATTTTTTGCTCACGCGAATCCGGCCGCCGGCCCCGGTCGACCGTACCGTTCGGTTCATCCTCGACATGTTCGTCGAAAGGCCGGCTTCAGTGAACAACCGGGGCATCTTTTCCCGAAACCGAGGGCTACCCCGACTAGGCGAACAAGAACCGAGTGTATCCGGAATGGTCGATCCCCCATCCAACTCGGGAAACGCTGTCAAGCGTGAATACCCGATTTCGGGGGCGCATTCACTTCTCACAGATTCTGCCAACAAGCCGAAGGCCCAAGCGTCAACCAACAGTGGGCGGCGACAACCTGCTCGACGGCGCCGGGCCGACACGACTGCTCGAGCCTTTCCGCGACTTGTCGAAGTAAGCATTTCCACAATAGAGGAGTAGTCACGCGCCTGGCAAAGTCGTCGTGCGTCTGCTTATGCCGAGCCTCGCCTGCCTGTCAAGACTGCGGAGTATCGACTCAGAGTATCGATCAGCTCTAAGCCTACTCGGTCATCATAGTCTATCAAGACTTTCCGGCCCAACAGTAGTGCGCAAGTAATTTGAAAAAAACGGTTGCGGATTCACGATCACCGCTCGAGTTTTCCACTTCGGCCGCAGATGATTAGGCCAATGGCAAGACGTTCGGGCACACTTTCTCCGCTACTCAACCCCCCGCGCCGAAGCTTCACTTTCTCAACCAATCGATCCTTCATCCTGCTCACACCGCCGCATGAAGAAAGGACTCAGAATCATTGATTGCGCAAAGAAGCTATCCAGCTCCGCTTTACGCTGTAAATTTCATCGCCCGACAAAGGCTGAAGTCCCATTCGACGGCACGACGAATCGAAGACCCTTGGGTAGCAGCAGCGAGGTCGAGCTCCGCCATGGAAGGCCACGGCCTCCTCACGCGTGAAGCTACTCCGCCTTATGCCGAGCTCCGCTACGGATTTTGGATAGGTAAGCGAAAAAGGCAGAATTCCAGAGATTTACGCGAGGTACGGCAACAGCGAGGGTATTGGATCTGCGCGCAGCTCGGCCAGCCTGCGTCTGTTAATGAGAAAAAGCGGGTCCAGCCTAAATGCGCGTCCGACCTCACGAATCGCCCCAACATGGCTCCCAGCAAGAAATGCCATGCGCGCAAACGAGAGTGCTCGTTGCGCCAGCATCTTGCGTCTCAGTCGGCAATCTTCGAACCACTCGCCTACCGCGCTTAGCAAGGTTGCTTTATCCATGCGCGCCAGATGCAATGCCCCCGTTCGGCAGCGGTGAATAATCAGCGCAACCACAGCATAACGATATTGGAGAAAGTCGTCGTCAAAACTTACACTTGTCCTGGTCTTGCGTAATTCCACCAGAAATTGCGGGAGGCAGGCCAGCCGGTGACCCTCAGACAGGCGAAGCATGAACTCATAGTCTTGTGCTTTTTTGAAGAACTCATCATAGCCTCCCAGCGTTCGCATTACGTTGCTCCGCACCATCCAGGATGAGTGCGGGATGAAAGCCGCCGTTGTTTCCAGTCGATTGACACAGGATTCATGATCGAGGTAGCCCAAACAGGTTTGTCCCACACTCCGGCCCAATTCGTCGATCAGTAGGGCATTGCCACCTATTAGGCTGATCTCCGGGTGTTCCAACAGGTAGCGACGTTGGCTCGCAAAGCGCCCGGGCAGAGCCCTGTCGTCCGCATCCAATCGAGCTATGAATTCACCCTGCGCAACAGCCAGGGCGGCATTGAGTGACGCGGTCAGTCCGGCGTGCGGTCTTGTCAATACCCGGACCCTGGGGTCCCGAGCCGCTACTTGCGCCAGGATTCGAGGAGAGGCGTCGGTGGAGCCGTCATCCACCGCGACAAGCTCGATATTCTCATCATCTTGCGCTAGAACGCTTTCAAGTGACCCACGCAGGAAGGTTGCCCCATTGTGAACGGAAAGCAAAACAGACACATTTGGGCGGGTTGGGCTCATTGCCGCTATCCTATTTTCGTCCCGCGAAGACACCGATCAGAGAGATCGAATAAAGAGGCCGCTATCCGTCGGGTTTCGAACCGAACTGTACTACGCCCTCCATTTTCTACAAGCTCCCACTCGGCCCCACGATCGGTCTCGCTTGATAATTCGCGCTAAAGAATGAGCCATCGGGCGAAGTAACCAACGCGATTTTCTTGAATTCCACATTCGCCATGGTAGCCTTTAATCTTTAATTGGCGCAGCGTGGCCCCGGTCCGGCGATAGCTTCCATCTTCGCATTCGCCGAGTCCATCTGAACAGAGAGCGGTCGAATATGAGCTTCAAGCCTACCAAGGTGGACAAGTGGCTTTCGGAAATCATCGTTGACCCGCTAAGCAAGGAGCCTCTCGTTACCAACGAAGAGAGAACTCTCCTAATTTCTCCCTACGGCAGACAGTATCCCATTGTCGGTGAATTGCTCGACTTACGTTTGCTCAACAACGAGACAACACCCGACCAGAAACTATGGAAGGAGGGGCAAAGCGAATATGAAAAATGGTCAGCAGGCCTGGCGGTAAATGATGACGCGCAAGATTACTTTGCTGAAATCGAGGGCGTACGAGAAGTCTACGAGGACATTCCCATCGAAGGTAGGTGCCTAGACGTAGGCGGGCACCAGGGCAGGCTCAGGCAATTCCTCCGTCAGGGACAAGAGTATGTGACATGCGATCCGTTCATTAATGTATTTGATGACTTGGAGAAACAGACGAACTTGCTCAAGGCTTTT
>JBFJNS010000310.1:0-4144 GCA_041618055.1 Binatia bacterium | reverse complement strand
TCTTCCGAAAGGAGTCTGAAGATGGCTAGCCGAAATTCAGCCGTTGTGCGCATTGACCACGGCGTCGTGCCAACGAATGACCTGGGACGATCGCTGGCTTTCTTTACCGAAATCCTAGGCGCGCAATTCAACCGGCTTGTGAACGTAAACCTGCGCGGGCTCAACCATGAAGTGCCGGAAATGGCGTTTTTGACCATGGCCAACCATCGCGGTTTCGGGATCGCGTTGCAGGATCAGCCGATGCCGGACTCAGTGCGTCCCCTGGAAGGCCCGGTATGGGGTTTTGAGATCGACGAGCGCGGGATCGATGGGGTCATGAACATGCTGAAAAAACGGGAGGCCGCTTTCGAAGGTCCTTTAGACTACGCGGCGCCAAGCCCCATCCAAGCCTCCGTCTTCGTAAAAGATCCTTACCAGTGTACTTACGAGCTATCGGTCCGGCGCGATGAACAAAAGAGCGCCGCGCCGGGGCAGGGGCCGCTCGGACTTCGCCGCATCAGCCATGTGCGCCTTGAAGTGACCGATCTGGAGGCCGCCCGTCGCTGGTATTCGAATACACTGGGTTTGGTGGCCGTGGAGCCGGTACCTGGAGAACGCCAAGTCACGCTTGCCGTCGCAGCCACCGGGCAACTTTTCATTTTGCGCGAAGTGGCCAGTTTGACGCAGCGGAGCCATTATTCGCGTGGACCCCATGTGGACGTCAAGGTGCCCGTCGGGTCATACGAAGATTTTGTCTCGCGGCTGACCAATGTGGAACGTTACTGGGGACCGGCGGGAGACCGTATCCCGTGGCACGAGCCTGATGCGCAGACGATCTATTTCTACGACCCGTTCGGTAATCGCCTGCAAGTCAGCCAGGATCGGCCGCATCATTGATCATGCCTCACCCGGTCACGCCCGAACCATATGCGGATGTTCCCGAGGGTCCGATCGACTCCGGGCTCATGATCATCGCGGCGCGATTGGCTTCGATGAACGCACGCTCCAGATGCGACTGCTTGCCTTTGGAGAGATAAATGCTCGACATCAAGGACATTCGCAGAGTTTTCAAAGTAGGCCAACGGGAAGTTGAGGCACTTCGGGGCGTCAGCCAGCATGTCGACGAGGGTGAGTTCTTCGTGCTCCTGGGTCCCAGCGGGTCCGGAAAAACCACATTGCTCCGCTGCGTGGCCGGATTGGAAATCCCTGATGCGGGTGAACTCAGCATCGCTGGAACAACCGTTTTCTCTGCCGAGCAAGGCATCTGGGTTCCCCCGGAGGATCGCCAGGTCGGCATGGTATTTCAATCCTACGCCATCTGGCCCCACATGACCGTTTTTCAAAATGTCGCGCTGCCCCTGAGTCGAGGTCGAAAGAAGATCGCTAAATCGTTGATTCGTGAACGAGTGGAGGAAGCTCTCCAGATGGTACAACTCGAAGACTTTGCGGACCGTCCCACTCCTCTGCTCAGCGGAGGTCAACAACAAAGAGTGGCTCTTGCCAGGGCCCTGGCCGTGAATCCAAAGCTTATCCTCATGGACGAACCCTTGAGCAACCTCGACGCGCGCCTGCGCGAGGAGATGCGAGGACAGATCCGCAAATTGGCCGACCGGCTGAAGATGACTGTGCTCTATGTAACCCACGATCAGATCGAGGCCATGGTTGTGGCCGACCGCATTGCGGTGATGAGTGAAGGTTCCATTGTATCGGTGGGATCGCCCGAAGATCTCTACGAAGGACCTTCCAATAGAACCGTGGCGGAATTCTTCGGTTCCATCAATTGGTTGGAGGCGGAAACCGTCGACGCGGGATTGCTCCGGACAAAGCTCGGGAAAATTAACGGCGCGCATCAACAACCGCCGGGGGTTTCGGGAGTGCTCGGGATCAGACCGGAGGATCTGGAACTGAGCGGTTCACCCACGGGCGCGGAAAATGAATTCAAAGGGGAACTGGTCGCGAGAACTTTTCTTGGGGACCAGAATGTTTATGAGATCCAGGTCGGAGGAATCGTGATGCAGATTAAAACCCTAAAAAAAGATCGAGTGAAGAATCCCGTGTATGTCAAATTGCCGAAGGAAAGGATCAAATTCTTTCCGGGGCCGTAATCTTCGTTATTTTTGTGCTCATTGCTTTCTGGCGTGGGCTGTTCAACCGATCCGAGTTGTCTGGGGACCTAGTGACTTTTGGAACACTGCCCGGCTGGTCCAAACCGGCAGTCATCGTCTCGAGATTTTGACAGGCGAGGTTTGTAACATTTCAAGGCGGGCATTTGGAAGCGGGCATCGCCTCGGATGGCGGCGGTGAAATAGCTGCGCTAATGCACGCCTCCAGCGAAGATAGGAGTAGCAATCATGGCAAAGGCAATTGTTACCACGGACAAAGTAGCTCGACCGCTGGTGCCTCTCTCGAGCGCTGTCAGGGCGGGCAATCTTCTTTTCGTATCCGGGACCACGCCATTCGACAGCGAGCACAAGGTAGCTAGGGGAGACTTTTCCGCTCAAATGCGCCAGACGATGGAAAATCTCAAGGCCGTTCTTGAAGCCGGGGGGTCGACCTTGGAGAAAATTGTTAAAGTGAACGTGATTATGCGGCGTGTCTCAGACTTTTCCGCGATGAATGAGATCTATCGGAGCTATTTTAAGGAAGACAACTATCCGGCGCGTACAACCATCGGGGCTAAATTGCCGCACAAGGATTTTCTTCTCGAAATCGAGTGCGTGGCGGAGATTTGAACTGACTGTTTAGTGAAGGGAGAAGTTGTGAGCACCTTTCAGTTAGACGATATGGTGCAAGGCGTCAAAAACTTTATCGAGGCCGCCGGTATTCAAGAGGGCGACAGGGTCTTGTTTCTTGCCGACACACGATCCGATCAGGCTTCTCTGCAAGCTTGCACGCTGGGACTCAAGATGATCGGCGCCAACCCAATTGTTTTACTGATGGATCACTTGGCGCGCTACAGCCGCGTACCCGACGAGGCCATAGGCGCCGCCGCTCACACAGACGTGATCGTGCTTACCTGGCCGGTATTTATCACCGCGGGATTGAATACCGTTCGGAAAGCGCGAACTCCAACCTCAGATTTCGATCCATCGACCCTTGTTCCAGGACAGCCAAAATTGGTCTACCTCGAGTGCGCGCCTGGAACGCTGGCGTCATCCTATGCGCATTTTCCGAACGAGCTTTTGTGGGCGCTGGCAAAGCGTGTCAAAGAGATCGCGCTCAAAGGCAAAAAAATTCGTGTTACCTGTCCGCGAGGGACGGATATTGTTTCCACGTACGATGCTTCGAAACTATTTGCGATGCAAACGCGCCCCGTGGAACCTGGCGGCCGATGCCATTTCCCCTGGGGACGTTGCGGTGTATTTCACGGCGCAGGCGAAGCGAACGGCATTGTGTATCTCGATACAGCCCAGGGAGTCGATGGCGTGTTTGAAGAACCGATGCGCTGGGTAGTGGAGAAGAATATTGTCGTCGACTGCCAGGGTGGTGAAATAGCCCAGCACATGAAAAAACTCGAGCGCCAATATAAGGAACCAATTCATTTCTGCGAGATCATGTTTGGCTTCCATCCCCACGTGCCGCAGAGAGTCGGTCTCGACGATTATCTGCACTGGCCGTTCAACAGCAAATGGGCATGGTTCGGTATCCGAGTCGGCGATGGGCTGGCGAACACGAGGGGTCAGCATCTCGACGGACCATGCTTCTGGTCAAGCGTGTATATTGATGATCATCTGGTCGTGGACCGGGGAAGGCTGACGCTGTGCGACGATCCGGAGATCAGGGAGATCGCGTCGAAATACGGGGATCCCGATGATCTTCTCGAACATGTCACGCATGCGCAGTAAAGTTGCGGGAATCAGTCGGTTAAACCCAATGGTGATGACGACACCGGGTTAAAATAATTTTTTCGTAATAGAAAGGAAGATGCTTATGGGTAGTATGATTTACGAGTTTATGACTCATTGGGATTCGCCGCGACCCATCTGGTTCAAGCGGGATGAAGACGAGTTGATCGGCACTCAGAAGAGCGGCGGAAGAACCATGCCGCGCATCCGTGTGTTTGATTTACTGCAGGAGCCGACAAATCGTTCCGAGCATCATCCGCCGGTGGTTTGGAAGGGAGAAGACGGTAAAATCGAGGTACATTGCTCAGATGGTCCCGAGC
>JBFJNS010000309.1:0-4145 GCA_041618055.1 Binatia bacterium | reverse complement strand
TGAACATACTGATGGAGGCGATAGCACAACGCGTGCAAGGCGGGGGAGGGCGACAGGGAGTATGGGACAACGACACTTCATCGTTTATGGTGTAGTGGTTGCGGGAGTATTGCTGCTGCAACGGTCGTATGTTTGATGTTTTAGTCGCTGAGAACTGGCGGCCAGGAGCAACCGAAGCCAGTTACTACGGCGAGGGGGTTAAGCGGGGCGTCCCTCTACCCAAGCAATCGTCTTAAGAGGTCGATGGGCAGCGGAATAACCAGGGTGGAATTATTCTCCGCCGAAACCTCAACGAGACTTTGCAGGAACCTAAGGTGCATGGCCGCCGGCTGTTTGGCGATGATTTCCGCCGCGTCCGCGAGCTTCTGCGAGGCCTGAAACTCTCCCTCGGCGTGAATAACCTTCGCGCGTCTCTCTCTTTCCGCCTCCGCCTGCTTGGCCATCGCGCGCTGCATCTCATGGGGAAGGTCGATGTCTTTCACTTCTACTAAAACCACTTTGATTCCCCAAGGCTCGGTTTGGGAGTCCAGAATCTCCTGAATTCGGCTGTTGATTTTGTCCCTCTCGGCTAAAAGCTCGTCCAATAAGGCTTGTCCGCAAATGCTCCTGAGTGTGACCTGGGCGAGTTGAGAAGTTGCGAAAAGATAGTTTTGCACTTCCGTGATGGCTCGATTGGGTACGGTTACCCTGAAGTAGAGAACCGCACTGACCTTGATCGAAACATTGTCGCGTGTAATCACATCCTGCGGAGGGACGTCCATGGTCACCGTGCGAAGGTCCACTCGCAGCATTTTCTCAACGAAAGGAATGACGTACGTGATCCCGGGGCCCCGCGACCCCACCAGGCGCCCGAGCCTAAAGATCACTGCTCGCTCAAATTCCTTTAGAATCTTGATCCCGCTAACGGCGAGCACAACAGAGATGATCAGAACTGTGGCAACAGCCCCTAAATTGAACATAGTTTCTCCTTCGTCAGTCGCCATGAAACAGGACTATGCGCCAGACACAAGTGAGGTTCCGCCATTTTCTCTTTGAATGTGGATTTAAGGAATACCCATCGCGTATTGGCTCTGAACGCCAAGTCGTCGTACCATCATTGCGAAAAGATCAGCACGCTGTAGGGACCAACGGAAAGACCGGCGCGGAATGGGAAGCCGTCGTACTCGCCCGGTTCTGTGGCTACGTCGGTGCTCCGATAACCTTGGAAGTTGTCACTGTAGCCCTGCCAGTCGCTGTTGAAACGAAGCGTCCAGGTCCCCGCGGCCGGGAAGCCGATAACGTAGTTATCCTGCGGCTGGTTCAGGAAGTTGGCAACCACCACGACGTCGTCCGCCGGTCCGCCCTTGTCCCAACGGTGGTAGGCGAGCAGTTTGCGGTCGTGGTTCAAATGATAAACCTGGGTGAACTGACCGCAGAGACCGCGGCTGAAACCGTCGCGATTGAGCCGTAGCCGGATAAGATCGCGATACAGCCGAACGATGCCGTGGAACTCGTCGCGTTGGTCCCAGTCGACCGGGACCGTGTCGCGGAAATAATTTCCTTCGAGGAATTCCTGGCCCTGGAAGAGCATGGGAATGCCGGGCGCAGTGAACACCATAGCCGCAGCCAGCGTCGAGCGCTTCTGGGAGTACCATCCTTTAGCATCCGTGGGGCTCACCTCTTGCGGCACCCGCGCCCTGCCGTTTGCCACCTCGTCGTGCGATTCGCTATAAATGACCCTTTCGAAGGCGTCGTCGTTGTAGCGATGGCAGAGCGCATCGCGGATGACGCTCAATGAGCGTTGTCCATCCTCGGAGGTAATCACCGCCTGGCGGATGGGGTGGACGAAATTGGCATCCCACTGCGAGCCGAACCCGGCCCCACCTGCCCCCACGCTCTTGGTGAGCCACTTGTTGTTCTGCAGGTCCTCGGCGATCGTGATTCTATCGGGAAATTTCTCGACGACCATGCCGTTAATCCATTGGAGCAGGTTCCAGCCGTCGGGCAGGTCCTGACCGCCTGGACCGGGGAAGGAATGAATGTAGGCGGTACCGTCGAAGCGCAGGCCGTCGACATGGTATTCATCGAGCCACATAAAGATGTTGTCGAAGATATATTGTCGTACCTCGTTGCGGCCGTAGTCGGGCCGCGTGTCCCCCCATGGTGTATGCGCCCGGTCATCGTTATAGAAGTAGATCCCGCCGTGATCGTTCTCGGACCAGCCGTCGAACTGCCAAAGATCGAGATCCCCCGGGCCAAAGTGGTTGTAGACGACATCGAGTATCACCGCTATGCCATTCTTATGGGCGCGTTTGACGAACTTCTTGAACGCCAACGGGCCTCCGTAGGCGAGCTCAACCGAGAAAATATGCGCGGGGTTATAACCCCACGACCGAAGTCCCGCGAACTGGGCTATCGGCATGATCTCGATCGCGTTGACGCCGAGCTTTTTTAAATGTCTCAGACGGGCCGATACCGAGGCGAACTTGCCGGGTAAGTTGTCGTTCTCCTCGTCGTTGAACGTGCCGACATGGAGTTCGTAAATGACGAGCTCGTTGCGTGCCGCGAGATGGAAGTCGTCCCCCTCCCAGTCGAAGCTCAGGTCGTGAACGATGGCGTTGCCCACCGAGCTGGTCACTTCGCGGGCATAGGGGTCGATACGCTTGAACTCGCCCTTTGCCGTGGTGAGCAAGTACCGGTACTGATCGTCGATATGAGCTTCGGAAACGTCAGTGTACCAGTGGCCGTTCGCCTCGGCCTGCATGGGATGTTTGCTGTCGTCCCAATCGTTGAACGTTCCGATGACGGATACTCGCTGTGCATTAGGCGCCCACACGCGGAACCCAACTCCTTCCGTGTGAGGAATGGCTCCCATGCTCTTGATCTTGGTATCGCCGCTCATGTTTGGCTCCCAACAACAAGGGATGTGTTTCCCGGATCGCTGTTCGCCGCTCTATGCCTTAACGACACACTGGTCGTTTCCGCATCGACGGATTACCAGAGTCACGATGATATTCCCGAGGGCCGGGCGGCTCGCCCTTCCAGTGCCGCACACCGGCCGTCCTTGTGATCACAACAAGTTACGCTGCCGCCTGTGATTTCGTTTTGCCTTAAACGCTTTGCTGTACACAGCTGTCAGTTCTCTGAACTTGGCATCACAAAGAGTCTTCCAGGGTTGCCCGGCACGCCGTCCACACGCGGAACTTGACCATACTTCGCCTTTGGCTGCCGCGAGCAGGGCTACATAATTCCGAGATAGCGGACAACAAAAAACACTACGACAACAACACCAATGACATAAAAAATATTCATATGACTTTTTCCCTTCTTTCGTGTGATCGGATTAATGTGCTCCTGAGTAGCTTCGCCGTGAGCCCTTTCAGATCGAGTTTTTGTTACAAGTGGGCGGCTTGGCCGACGGGTCATTGGCCCGCGGGCGCTACCGGCGCCAACGAGAATATCCCGAATACCTGTTTCCCTTTAACGTGCGCAAGAATCGGGTTATCCATATACTTAATCACCTTTCAATTGTCGGTCAGATTGAAACTAGTTGCTGTCTAATACTGGACGGTTCTGAAAAGATAATCGCGAGCCTTGGGAAAACTCGGTCATCCTCAGATAATCCAGGCCAGAAGCGTGTGAGGTGGGTTTTTTTACGGATGAGAAAGCGGCCCCGTACTCGTCCCAATCGGTCCAAGGTTCCGAAATCACGGTAGAAAGGCGCCGATTCGCTCTTTACGTCCAAAAATATTACCGCTCGGCTTGCGGACAGTTATTCAGCCCGTGAGCCCGCACGGAAGGTGAAGGCAAATATCGCGGTAAGATAAAAGTCCTTGATCAGGCTGATGGTGAGTTTTCGCGGGTTGATATTCCATATTCTCATGCCTTTTAACTGTTCCACTGTGTTGCTCCAGAAGCGTTGGAGCGGTTCACGAGAGTAGAGCACATGATTGCTCAGCGCATCGAACTTGACGTGAAGGAGCGAGTATTTAACCGGCAGGCTGTGTCGCAGTTCAGTATAAGCCTGTTGCCATTCCTTTATTCTGTTTGCCGGCCGAATGCCGCTCTGGATATGAACCATCTCATCGAGCTGTCGGCGGGCCGCCCCATCGCGGCCGAGATGGAATCGCACTTCATGTAATCTGGATTGCAGAGCTTGCCATTGC
>JBFJNS010000308.1:0-4157 GCA_041618055.1 Binatia bacterium | reverse complement strand
GCGGCTTATTCTCTTGGTCGTCATTTCCGTCATTGCCCACTCGGTTGTCCATCTCGCCCCGGGGGAGCCGAGCCAGGTCGACCCCAACAACCCGCGTATGAAACCCGAGGATATAGCCCGCATCCGGGCCGCTTTTCACCTCGACGATCCACTGTACCTTCAGTACGCGTACTGGATGCGCGACCTCTTTACCGGTGAGCTCAAATCCTTTAAGGACAGCCAGCCGGTGCTGCCAAAGATCTGGCGTCGATTCCTCAATTCGCTGCCGCTCTTTCTATGTGCGACGTTGATTGTCTGGAGTCTGTCGTTTCCAACCGGGATTTACGCGGCTCTAGGGCGCGGTTCAATCTACGATAGCGCGACCACGTTCTCCGCGTACACGCTTATTTCCATCCCTGGGTTTTTTCTGTCCTATCTGGCCATTCTCTGGGTCGTCGATACCTTCAATGTGCCCGTCATCGGCATGAAGACCTTTGGTATGGAAAACGCGCAGCCGGCTTATCGCTGGATGGACCGTGTGTGGCACCTCGTGGTTCCCTCATTGATGTCAGCCATCGGCGGGATCGCGGTCCTGTCGCGCTATGTCCGTTCACAGATGCTGGAAGTAATCGGCCAGGACTACGTGCGCACGGCGCGCGCGAAGGGCCTGCCTGATGATATCGTTATCTATCGGCATGCGTTGCGCAATGCTCTGTTGCCCTTTGTGACGATGTTCGGGCTGCTGCTCCCGTCTCTCATAGGCGGTTCGGTCATCTTCGAACAGATTTTTGCCTGGCCGGGTCTGGGCCGACTGGGCTATGAAGCGATTCTCGCGCGGGATTTTCCGGTGATTTTGACATTGAACTTTATTGCGGCGGTCCTGACGCTAGCAGGAACTCTCCTGTCCGACATCCTTTACTCCGTCGTGGACCCGAGAATAAGGTTACATTGACGATGGCGAAAAACCCCAATCCCATCCGTCTGACCGCAAACGACACGGTCCTTGCTCCGGCTCCCGGGCTACTGCGGGAAACCTGGGCGGGGCTCAAGCGCAATAGACTGGCGCTGATGGGTCTGGTGGTTCTTGCCATGTTGCTGTTTGCCGCATTGGCGGGCAAGGTGTTGACCGAGTGGACAGCGGTCTTGGACCCTGCCACAGTGCGGCTGCCGGACAAATTCAAGCCGCCCGTGGCCTTGGCGAGTGTCGAGGGGGTGCCGGAGGCGAACCGTCCGCTGGGCGGACGCTACTGGCTCGGGACCGACGAGCTGGGTCGAGACGTGCTGGCGCGGATGCTCCAGGGATCATTCGTCTCGCTTTCCATCGGCTTCATCGCCGTCGGGATTTCAGTGCTTATCGGCATCGCCCTGGGAGGAGTGTCGGGCTTCTATGGCGACTTGAAACTTGGATTCACGACCGTCGATACCCTGATCATGCGTTTCACCGACGTCATGCTCTGTTTTCCCACGTTCTTTCTCATCCTGACCGTGGTAGCGCTGCTCCCGCCCAGCATTTACAACATCATGATCGTCATCGGGCTGACTAGCTGGATGGGAACGGCCCGATTCGTGCGCGCTGAGTTTTTCGCCTTAAAGGAACAGGATTTTGTGGTGGCGGCAAAAGCTCTGGGACTGCCGGAGCGACGGATCATATTTCGTCACATGGTGCCCAATGCGATTGCCCCGGTTCTGGTTTCCGCCACCATTGGGGTTGCCTCGGCGATTCTCACGGAATCGGCCCTTAGCTTTCTCGGCTTTGGCGTGCAGCCACCGGATGCGACCTGGGGTAATATTCTCGCCGATGGCAAGGATTTCATCTTTGATGCGCCGTGGCTCTTTTTTATTCCAGGGGTTTCTATTCTCATCGTCGTTCTGGCATTCAATCTCGTCGGCGAAGGTCTGCGGGAGGTGCTCGATCCCCGACTCAGGGGCCAGCGGTAGGGATAGTTTTCTCGCTCGCCTCTTGCCCTGCCAATGGCTCTTTTTCGTTGTGCGCGAGACTTTTAGGAGAACAAAGTATGGCGGAAAAAACCATCGAAGAAATCAAAGCCGACATCCTGCACCGCGCCGGTAGAATCAACCCGTTCGAGCGCGTCAAGCGGGAGGATGTCGAGTCGGTGCTTGAGAATCTCAATAGCCTCGATCCGGATTTATGGGGACGCGAATGGGGGAAGGTCGGCGCGAAATACGAAGCGCAGGCCGAGGAACTGGAGAAGCGAGAGAAGAAGAAGGAAGCGGGGGAGACTTTTTACCTTGCTTACGAGTATTATCGCGTGGGGCGCTACCCTGTCCCAAGCAGTCCGGAGAAGATGAAGTGTTACCATGGCGCATTGCGGACATTTCTAAGAGCCGCGCCGACCATGGAACCGCCACTCGAACGAGTGGAAATTCCTTTCGAAGGGAAAAAAGTGGTGGGCTACCTTCAGGTGCCCAAGGGAGCGAACCGCCCACCGGTCGTCATGCACTGGGGTGGGGTCGATGGCTGGAAAGAAGATCGACGAACCAATAATGACAAATTGCTGAGTATCGGACTCGCCTGTTTCACCATTGACATGCCGGGGACGGGCGAGAACCCGTGCCTGGGTAATGATCCCCGCGCCGAGCGCACCTTCTCAGCGGCGATGGATTATCTCGAGACCCGGCAGGACATCGATGGTAAACGTATCGCCTGCATGGGCGGCAGTTTCGGCGGATACTGGGCGGCAAAACTCGCCCACGTCGAAGCCAAGCGGCTACGCGGCGCCGTCAACTGGGGCGCGGGGGTGCATCGGACCTTTCAGGAAGAATGGCTGCGGCCCGCGCTGACGGTGACGGCTTCACAGTACCTGATGGGACCGGCGAGTCTGCTCGATGCCCGGTCCTATATCTTCCGCGCGAAGTCACTCGAAGAAACGTTAAGAATTGCGCCCAGTCTGTCGTTGGTCACGCAAGGTTTAATCGATCAACCGTGCGCACCGCTGCTCTGCATTAACGGCAAGGAAGACGACCAGCATCCCATTAGCGATCTCTATTTGCTAGCGGAGCACGGCAGCCCGAAGGATCTGCGGATTATGGCGGGTGCCGGTCATATGGGTCGCAAAAAGGGCCAGTCGAACGACGAAGTCGTGCGCATCGTAACCGAATGGCTCAGGCGGCGGCTGTCGTAACCGGGGGCTTGCACTATGGAGCAAAACGTTCAAGCCGTTCCAAACGTTTAATCCGTTTAAGCCGGTTGCGCTCTTACCGGAACAGACCCAACCAGGATTATTCACAGGAAGAACGAGCGAGGAGCAAGCCTCTCCGGTCGCGGGCAATGGGCCTGTACCTTGTAGTTTCCAGCGAGCTGCGGTGAATGGAGTTGCACATCAAGGTAAGAGGCGACAAGAAGCCAAGCACCACAATGAGCATTGAAATTTTCCGTTTTTATGCCTTCGCCGCTCCGGGCTCGTCCCTCGCTCGGCACAGGCCGTCAATCTCAACAGCGGAATCCGGGATCAACGCGGCACAACGCGCTCACGAGCGCGGGTTATCTGTTGGCTTTTCGCTCCAATCGAAGGGAGAAGTTGGCCTTGCTGATATAGATCTGATTCTGCTTCTTCCTCTTGCTCAGCTCATCGATAAGCGTCACGAGAGGCTGTCTACCGCTCAGGTAGTCCTTCGGGGCCCCTGCCTGGCGCATAGCTTCGACCTCAGCACTACCGGCAAAATAGCGCAGCAGGAGTTCGTCGTCGCTGAGGCTTGGACCGCCTAGATTCTCCCTCAGTTCTGACCGCGTTATCTCCGACGGTTCCCACCGCGCCAGTTCCTTAGCCCGCGGGCGGCTGAGAATTTTGTCCTTTACATTCGTCGCAATTCCCGCCGTTTCTTCCTCCCCCCACAGACCCAGGGCGTACTGGATGACCTCATCGGTGACTTCCTGATAACGCTCACCGACGATCACGTTTATCGCGGCCTGCACACCGACAAATTGTGAGTACGGAGTGACCATGATGGGATAGCCGAAATCGGCCCTGACCCGTCCAGTCTCCTCCAAGACTTCCTCGACGCGGTCGGCCATGCCCGCTGCGGTAAGCTGATGGCGAAAGTTAGAAATCATACCGCCCGGGACCTGATGAATCGGATGGCACGCGTCGTATTCCAGAGGTCTTCCTATGGGAAGCCCTTCACGTTTGGCAATGGACATGAAGTGGTCGGAGACCGGG
>JBFJNS010000307.1:0-4203 GCA_041618055.1 Binatia bacterium | reverse complement strand
TGTATCGGCGACGAAGATCGATACGGACAAGGTCAATGCGTTCATTCACGAGGCGTACGAGGAAGCGGGATTAACGCCGGAGGAGATCGACACGGGGGCGGTGATTATTACGGGTGAAGCGTTGAAAAAAGAGAATGCGCAGCCCATCGTCGAGTTTTTCGCCAAGTACTCTGGAAAATTCATCTGCGCGGCCGCCGGGCATAATCATGAGGCGCTCCTCGCCGCGTACGGTTGCGGGGCGGTGGATCTGTCGAAATCGGAACACAAGACCATCCTCAATGTCGATATGGGGGGCGGGACTACCAAGTTCGCATTGATCGAGGACGGCATCGTCACACAGACCGCCTCCATCAACGTCGGCGCCCGGCTGATTGCTTTTGGCGGCGACGACACGATCACCCGCATCGAAAAGGCCGGCAAAGTATTGCTAAAGGAACTCGGCCATACGGTCGAGCTGGGCCAGAAAATCACCGAGCAACAGAAAGAAGATCTTGGCGCCTATATGGCGAGGATTCTCTTCGAGGTCATCGAGCAGGGTCCAACGTCGCCGATGGCCAAAAAACTCATGGTGACTCCGCCGTTTGTCAATTATCGCGGTTTGAACCAGGTCCAGCATATCGTGTTCTCGGGCGGCGTGTCGGAGCATGTTTATGACCGCGACCGAAACGCGTACGGCGACATCGGTCCGGTGCTGGGGAAAAACATGCGCCTCAACCTGCAGAAACTGCCGAGCGACATTTTGCGTGAACCGTTTGAGGGGATTCGCGCCACGGTCATCGGCGCAGGGGAGTACACGATTCAGGCAAGTGGCAATACGAGTTATGTCTCGAATACGCAGGCGCTGCCGGTTCATGGTCTCAAAGTCATCCGAGCGGCGATCCGCCAGGACGAATCGGTTAGCGAGGCCCTCAGACAATCATTGAAGAAATTTGACCTGACGCGTTTTACCTCGGGCTTGGCCCTGTCGCTTTCCGTAGACGGTGTGCCGGATTACCAATCGGTCAAGCGTATCGCCGAAGGGGTCGCCGAAGTTCTCACGGATGCCGACGATCCCGAATGCCCTCTCTATCTGACGTTGGATCTCGATATCGCCAAGTCTCTCGGCGGCATTCTCAGGGATGAACTCAAAGTCGCGCGCGAAATTATTGCCGTCGACGGTATCGAGGTGGGCGACCTTGACTACGTGGATATCGGCGAGTGTTTGGGAATCACGGAAGTTATTCCGGTCACCGTGAAGTCCCTGATGTTTCCGACGACGAGCCTAGATTAAGAATCCGGAACCTCCGCATCGGAAGCAATCCGCACCTTCCCTGCGCAACCTTGAACGCGTGGGAAGATCAGTGTAACGAGTCAGCTGTACAACATTCCGCCTCAAGGGCGGGGTGGTCATCATCGGATAAGCGCGTTTGCCACAGCACGAAAGGCTTTTTGTACCCTCGCATGACGACTTTGAGCAGGTTTGAAACCTATCCCTATTACCCCCTCACCACGGTGTCGTTTCACGGTTGAGTCCATGGCGGTCTATTTTGCCATGCTGGCCGGTTTTTGTTTCGCTTGCTCCCATGTCTTGGTGCGGCGCGGCATGGTTGATTCCAATGCCCTCACCGCGTCGGTCATTTCCTTAACCATGTCGGCGCTTGTGGCCTGGTGTTTGGTGGGGGTCTTTGTGCCCCTGAACGCGGTGTTGTCACCGGCCATTTGGTATTTCATTGTAGCGGGTGTCTTCGCTCCGGGTTTGGGCCGCACGTTGAATTTCGTGGGCATAGAGCGTATAGGCGTGGCCCGAGCCGTGCCGATCGTCAACTCTTCGCCGATCTTCGCCTCGGTTTTTGCCGTAGTTTTTCTCGCTGAAGTGTGGGTGTTGCAAAACATCCTGGGGACGGCTCTCGTCATTCTTGGAGTCGTGATTCTTTCGTCCATAAGAACTCCCCAGGGTCAGTGGCGAAAAATGGACGTCATCTACCCCGTGCTCGGTGCAGCCTGTTTTGGTGTCTCATCCGTGTTAAGAAAGGCCGGTCTGAACGTTGACAATCTGCCGCTCGTGGCGGCAGCGTACACTTCTATTACGGGGTTTGTCTTTTCAATAGCGCTGCTTCAGCTAAGAGGGGGCCGACGAATTTTCCGTTTGCCTCGCAAGAGCCTCGGCTGGTATTTCGCGGCTGGGGTTTTCAATACGAGTGCCATGCTTGCGGTTTTTTACGCGCTCAGCGCGGGACAAGTCGTGATCGTGGAGCCCATCGTAGCTGCAAATCCCGTGTTGTCAGTGGTGCTGACAGCGGTTTTCTTGAGAGATTTGGAATCGATTTCCGTGCGGGTCATAGTGGGGGCGATCTGTACGGTCGCAGGTACTCTACTGGTCGTCACCGTCTAGGGAGCGTGCGGCATTTTGAGCCTGGAAGAGGTGACGGTTAACATAGGAAATGTAGACAAACTCCCAGGGGGTCATTTATGTCAAAAGCGATGCAAGCAGAACGGAAAATGTGGAGCAAGTATTACAGCTACGACGAATGGATGGAGTCGCAGGGGATACCCGTTTACCGCGGTTATTACATCGAGGATTTGAGGAAACTGAAACTGGGCTGGTGGGAGGCGCGCGGGTGCGACTCCGCCTTTATCCAGCTCGTCGGCCAAGAGGGCGTGACCTCGGCGCGGGTAACGGAAATTGCCCCGGGCAAGACTCTTCCTCCTCTCAAGTTCGCGCTGGACGAAATCGTTTACGTCGTGGAGGGGCGCGGGCTGACAACGATCTGGTCCGGCGAGAAGAGACCGAAGAAAAGTTTCGAGTGGCAAAAGCACAGCATGTTCCTGCTTCCCCACAACTATACCCACCAATTGAGCAATATGCAGGGCGACAAACCGGTCCGTTTGCTCCATTACAACTACATGCCGCTCACGCTTTCCGGCGTGCGGGATGCAAATTTTATTTTCGGTAACAGCTACGAGGGCCCGGATGTCCAGAATGAGATGGATTTCTATTCCGAGGCCAAAATGATTCAACAAAGCACCCTGGACAGCTCCTGGGGCCGGCGCGCCTATTGGTATGGCAATTTCTTTCCCGACATGCGCGCTTGGGACAAGTTAGACGCTAATGTGCGCCGCGGCGCCGGCGGCCGGAGTGTTTACATCCAATTTCCGGACTCGGAGATGTCCTGCCACATGTCGGTCTTCGATGCGCGATTGTACAAGAAGGCTCACCGCCATGGCCCCGGCCGGGTAATCGTGATCCCGGTTGGTGAAGGTTACTCGATCATGTGGGAGGAAGGTAAGGAGAAGGTCGTGGTGCCCTGGCATGAGGCGAGTTGCTTCGTGCCGCCGAACAAGTGGTTCCATCAGCATTTCAACGCCGGCGGGGAACCCGCTCGTTATCTCGCCCTCCATCCGCCGATGCAGTTCCACGGCCATGCGGAAAAGGTCGAGGACCGGGCCAAGGATCAGATCGAATATGTCAATGAAGATCCCTGGGTGCGGCAAAAGTTCGAAGAGGAATTGGCGAACAAGGGGTTGACGTCGTTGATGCCCACAGAGGCCTATACCGATCCGAGCTTTGATTTCTACAAGGCCAGGGAGCAAAAGTCAGCAAGTTAGCGCGCAGAGCCCATGCATCTTTGAGCCTTGGGGCAAGCCGCTGACGTCGAGAAACTTTCGACTTTCTGAGGTGTTATGGTTTTGTGCAGATTACAGTAGCCCCTCGGCAATTCGGACAACCGACAGCCATGGAAAATTCCCGAAATCAATTGGGGCCTCGATGTCATGGTGTGAGTAGCGTGAAGGACTCCTGATCCTCTGTCTCGGCCTCATACAAGATACCCAACTCTAACGCGGACCAGTCTCCGACACGAACTGACTGAAAACGGGGATGCAGTACCAGAGATCGCTGACCCAACGAATTCAAGAAGAGGGAAGGAGGAAATCCGTTTCTGGACGAAAGGTCTTGTCTCCTGATCAGCGCCAACAAATTGTTCCCCTTCGTCTGTTCAGATTATTCAGGGTGCTTCGAGTTGGAATGGGTTGGAAATTGTCCTCGTCCCGAATCGCCTCAGAAGCGTCACCGAATCATCTTCCGAAATTTGCTCACGCTTTAAGATCTCCTCCACGTCTGGCTGTTCGGGACTCGGAATCCGTGATGCAGAAAACTACCAAAGCTCTTTGCTTTCGTAAATCTTGGTTTTGTCTGGAAACTCAACTAAAGGACGAAGAGAATTG
>JBFJNS010000306.1:0-4209 GCA_041618055.1 Binatia bacterium | reverse complement strand
TCGGGATTGTTCACCAAGGATTTCGCCAGGTATTGAACGAGCTCCTTCATGAAGGAGGTCACCTCCTGTCCGTGAAATTAGTTGTTTTTTTTCTGCTTCGCGATCAACTCAGAAACCGTTTTTGTCGGCTTTGCGCCGCGCTTGATCCAAGCATCTACTTTGTCGAGATTGACTTTCAGGGCTCCGGCCGTGGCCCGCGGGTCGTAGGTGCCGACTTGTTCGATGTACCTGCCGTCCCGGGGAGATCGCTCGTCGCAAACGACGATACGGTAAAAAGGAATTTTCTTGGCGCCATGCCGGCTCAGGCGAATTCTCGCACTCATTACATCTCCTTTACTTTAGTGAAACAAGTTGGGTGACCGGCCAAACACCGATCGAATTCCGAGCTTGCTCACTCGCTGCATCATTTTCTTCATTTCCATGAACTGTTTCATCAGGCGGTTGACGTCCGTAACCGTCGTGCCGCTGCCTTGGGCAATCCTGCGGCGGCGGCTGCCGTTCAGAATTGCCGGGTTGCGCCGTTCTTCGAGGGTCATTGAATTAATGAGCGCCTCAACCCGCTTAAGCTCCGTCTCGGCTTTGTTTGTGTCCACTTGGGATGCCAGTTTCTTGCCGCCCGGAATGAGTTCGAGCAGGCTACTAACGGAGCCCATCTTCTTAATCTGTTGCAGCTGGAGAAGAAACTCTTCCAGCGTGAACTGTTGTTTTTGTATGACCTTTTGCAGCCGTTCGGCTTCTTTGTGCTCGATGTTCTGCTGCACCTTGTCGATTAAAGAGAGCACGTCCCCCATCCCTAGAATCCTCGAGGCAAGTCGATCAGGATAAAAGGGCTCCAGGGCGTCCAATTTTTCTCCTACGCCGGAGAACAAAATAGGCTTTCCGACCATCTCTCGAATGGACAGGGCTGCGCCTCCCCGGGCGTCTCCATCAAGCTTAGTCAAGATAATGCCCGTAAGGCCTAGTTGTTGATCAAAGCCGAGCGCCTGATTCACGGCATCTTGACCGGTCATGGCGTCGGCAACAAAAAGTATATGGTGAGGGGGGACGCTCGCCTTGATCGCCGCCAGCTCCTGCATGAGTTCGTCATCGATGTGCAAACGCCCGGCCGTATCAATAAGCAGCGTGTCACAAAAGCGCCTCTTGGCCTCCTCTAAGGCCCGTTGGCAAAGGACCACGGGGGTCGTGTGGGTGTCGGCATCGTAGACGGGGAGTTCGAGTTCACAACCCAAGATCCTGAGTTGATCAATCGCGGCTGGCCGGTAGATGTCCGCAGAGATTAAGTAAGGGCTCTTTTTTTTGTCTCTCTTTAAATATCGGGCAAGTTTGGCCAAGGTCGTCGTTTTCCCTGATCCTTGAAGACCCACAAGCATGATGACGACCGGGGGCGCCGCCTTAAGGTCTAGCTCTTGGTGAGTGCCCCCCAATAGGGCGGTTAGTTCGTCTCGAACGATTTTGATAAACTGCTGCTCGGGGGTGAGACTCTGGAGCACGTCTTGGCCGAGGGCCTTTGAATTAACAGCGTCGAGAAAACTTCTTACGACCTTTATGTGGACATCGGCTTCAAGTAGGGCAACTCGAACTTCGCGGAGCGCATCGTCAATGTTTTTTTCGGTGATCTTGCCCTGACCACGAAGCCGTTTGAACGTAAGTTCCAGTTTTTCAGTTAGCGTTTCGAACATCGCCCGAGATTGCCTAAGCTATTATATTTTCTAAAGAAAATGAACTCTAAGACTAATATGAAAAAGATGCTAATGTCAAGCTGAGCACCAAAAAGAAAGGCCCGTTAGCCGTCTTTCGCCGGCATAACGGGCCTTTGTCATGAAGATGGGAGTTACATCATGCCGCCCATTCCACCCATACCACCCATTCCGCCTCCCGGCGGCATCGGCGGCATCGCCGGCTTTTCCTCCGGCTTCTCCGCCACCATCGCCTCGGTGGTGAGCAGCATGCTTGCGACCGAAGCGGCGTTCTGCAAGGCCGTGCGGACAACCTTGGTCGGATCGAGAATGCCAGCCTTCAGCAGGTCCTCATACTCCTCAGAGGCGGCATTGAAGCCAAAAGCGCCTTTGCCCTCTTTGACCTTCTGCAGCACGATGGCGCCTTCAACGCCGGCGTTCGTGGCGATACGCCGCAGTGGCTCCTCGGCCGCGCGTTTCACAATGTTCACGCCCCATTTCTCATCTTCGGGCACCCTTATTTTGTCCAGACCAGCCGCAGCTCGCAGAAGGGCTACGCCGCCGCCGGGGACGATTCCCTCTTCCACCGCGGCCCTGGTGGCATGGAGCGCGTCTTCCACCCGCGCCTTTTTTTCCTTCATTTCCACCTCGGTGGCTGCTCCCACATTGATAACGGCAACCCCGCCGATCAATTTGGCGAGTCGCTCCTGCAGCTTTTCGCGGTCATAGTCAGAAGTCGTCTCATCGATTTGAGCGCGAATTTGCTTGATCCGGCCTTCGAGATCCGACTTCTTGCCGGCTCCATCCACGATCGTGGTGTTGTCTTTGTCAACCACGATTCTCTTGGCGCGGCCGAGATCCTGCAATGTGATATTATCAAGTTTGATTCCCAACTCTTCCGCGATGAGCTTGCCGCCAGTGAGGATGGCGATATCTTCCAGCATGGCCTTACGGCGATCGCCGAAGCCCGGGGCCTTGACCGCAACACAGTGCAGCGTGCCGCGAATCTTGTTAACCACCAGGGTGGCAAGGGCCTCGCCCTCGATGTCTTCGGCGATGATGATGAACGGCTTGCCCGATTTCGCAATCTGCTCGAGAATCGGCAGCAAATCTTTCATGGCGCTGATCTTCTTTTCGTGAATAAGCAGGTACGCGTCTTCGAGAACACATTCCATTCTCTCGGGGTTTGTCACAAAGTACGGGGAGAGGTAACCGCGATCAAACTGCATACCCTCGACGACGTCCAGAGTCGTTTCGAGTCCCTTAGCCTCTTCAACCGTAATGACTCCCTCTTTGCCGACTTTGTTCATCGCCTCTGCGATCACGTCACCTATGGTTGAGTCGTTGTTCGCCGCGATGGCTCCTACCTGGGCTATTTCTTTGGGGTCTTTTGTCTGTTTGGACAGATTTTTTAGCTCGCCCACGACCGCATCAACAGCCTTGTCAATGCCGCGCTTGAGTGTCATCGGATCATGCCCAGCCGCGACCAACTTTATGCCCTCGGCGAAGATCTGCCGTGCTAGTACCGTCGCGGTCGTTGTTCCGTCGCCGGCAACATCGGAGGTCTTGCTGGCAACCTCCTTGACCATTTGTGCGCCCATGTTCTCAAACTTATCCTCCAGCTCGACTTCCTTGGCTACGGTGACGCCGTCTTTTGTTACGTTTGGAGCACCGAATGATTTATCCAGCACTACGTTTCGCCCTTTCGGCCCCAATGTGACCGTCACCGCGTCGGCTAGAATATTTACTCCTCTGAGCATCGCGTCTCTTGCTTCGCGATTGAATTTGACTATCTTAGCTGCCATTCTTTTCCTCCTAATTCAAAATTGTAAAATTATTTTTCGATTACACCGAGGATGTCGTCCTCGCGCATGATCATGTGCTCTTCACCGTCAATATTGATTTCGGTGCCCGCGTATTTCCCAAAAAGCACGCGATCATTCACCTTCACATCGAGGGGCGTTATCTTGCCGTCTTCGTTCACCTTGCCTTTTCCGACAGCCACGACTTTTCCCTCTTGCGGCTTTTCTTTGGCGGTGTCTGGAATGATTATCCCTCCCTTACTTTTCTCCTCCTCCGCGACCCGCTTTACAATGACCCGATCCTGCAAAGGCCTAATCTTCACGTTTGCCTCCTTTCCAGCAATGAACTTAACAGATTGATTTTAAAAGACTTTGCTCGATATCACCACAGTTATAGATACACAATTGCGACGATAAGAGCAGAGCGAATTTAAGCACTAAACAAGCCGTGTCAAGGACTTGGCCGGTTAAATTCAAAATTGTCGGCGAATGACGGGCGGGAGGCTGGGCTATTTTTTCTGCTTCCTTATCTCTTCTTCGAAATACTTGCGATAGAGAATGTCCCACTCTCGGCTTCCTGGTGGCACTGAGCGGGAAAGAGACTGAATTTTTTTTCGCACGGCATCGTCCACCTGATCTTCTCTTTGAAAAAAGGCATGGAGAGTCCTCTTGGCTTCCGCGAGTGCGCGGCCCTCGTTGGGGAAATCCACCAGGTCGTTTTTCCGCAGGCC
>JBFJNS010000305.1:0-4221 GCA_041618055.1 Binatia bacterium | reverse complement strand
CGACGCTACTCGGGCTGTGGGTCCGCGAGCGGCAGGTCATGACCCTCGAACAGGCGGTCCACAAGCTTACTTTTCATGTCGCTTCTGTATTCGGTTTGCCGGGCAGAGGGCTGTTGCGGCCCGGCTATGCCGCAGATTTGGCGATCTTCGATCCCGAGACAGTGGCTTCCCATGAACCCGAATGGGCCAATGACTATCCCGAAGGAACCAAACGGTTGGTTCAGCGCTCGGAAGGCATGCACTACACCGTGGTGAACGGCACGGTGATCCATGAGGACGGACGCATGAGCGGCGAACTGCCCGGGCGGGTCTTACGCGGACCGCTCTGTCGTGCGCAGAAGGAGGCGGCATAATCTCATGGGGATGAGTATGATTCCTGTGGCCAGGGTGGGAGAACTGGCGCAGGGGGTAATGAAAGAGGTTGACCTGGGTGGTCGACAGGTTCTGCTTGTGTTGATCGACGGCAAGTACTTCGCGTTTGCGCGGCAGTGCCCGCACGAAGAGGCGGACCTGAAGACCGGCACCCTCGAAGGAGCAACGATCCGTTGCAGCAACCACGCGTATTGCTTTGATTTGCGCACGGGCGAGTGCGTGCTGCCTCGGGGCGGACCTCCTCTCACGGTTCTCCCCACCGAAGAACGAGGCGAAGAAATCTGTATTCGCCTGGAGTGGTAAGTGACGTCATAGCACGTCGCCCCCTTGCGTCTTCGGATGGCGTCGCACCTCGGTCTGGCCAAAATCGGTTAGAAAGAGTAAATTTTAGCCGTCCGGCGGCGAGCAAAGTCTGACGGACTGCAAGAAGTCATGATGACCTTGAGTCAGGAAAACGGCAATTTAGGACCCGGCGAGCGCCGCAAGCGGCGTGTTCTCGCTTTCGCTGCATTCGCCGGCGCCATCGCACTGATCGCGACGGGATGGGTTAACAGCGCTTTGGGCTGGATCGTGCTTTTTTCTCTTGCGATGGCGGGATCACTGGGTCTCTTCCAAGCCAGAGGAAAGACCTGAGTGGTCCTGGCGGCGCGAGGCTTGCGCAATCTTGACGACGGTGAACAATGCATCGATGATCCACAAGGTAGGCGATGTTGCGCTGCCAGGCACGCAAGCTCGTGATGCTCGCTCTGGTGAGTTCGGTGATGATTACGGGAATCGTTGTCATGGTCATGTGGGAACTGGTGTGAAACGCGCAAAGCAAAAGTTATCACTTGGGGTTTTGGCGTGTGCCTTGCTGTGGGCGCTTGTTTTTGCCGTTGCCCCGCGACTCCAGGCGCAAGAAAAGAGCTTTCTTTGGAGGGTGCGTTCCGATCAGAATACCCTCTACATTCTCGGGTCAATTCATTTCCTGAAGAGGGAAAGTTACCCCTTAAGAAATATCATTGAAGAGGCTTTCAAAAATTCCCGGAAGCTGGTACTGGAAATCGATCTGGCCGGCGCCGATGCCGAAAAGGTCCAGCGGCTGACGATGGAGAAGGGTGTGAGCCGCGACGGCATCACGTTGCAGCAGAGCGTCTCCAAGGAGACCTACGAGCTGGCGGAGAAGCGCGCCAGGGAGCTGGATCTCGATATCCGGGCGATGAGTCCGCTCAAGCCATGGGTTGCCGCTCTGACCATGGCGGCCATGAAGCTTCGAAAACTCGGCTTCGATTCGAATTTCGGCGTCGATCGTTACTTTGCAGATCGCGCCAAAAGAGAGCGTAAGCCTGTCCAGGGTCTGGAAACGCCGGAATTTCAGATCGGGCTGTTTGATCAATTTTCGCGCCGCGATCAGGAATCGATGTTGCGCCAGACTCTGAAAGAAATGGATCTCCTGGAAAACGGCGTCGAACGCATCGTCCAAGCTTGGACGGCGGGCGAAGTAGCCAAGATGGAGGAACTGATCTTGGCTAGTATGCGCGATTATCCCGAAGTGCATCGGAAGCTGATCGCGGATCGAAACCGGCGCTGGATCCCTCAGATCGAACAGTTTTTGGCCGGCAGCGAGAGCGTACTGGTGGTCGTGGGCGCGGCCCATCTGGTAGGCAAGGGCAGCGTCATTGAGTTGCTGAAAGAGCGGGGCTATCGGGTGGAGCAATTATAATGGCGAAAAACGAGCAAAACACCGAGACCGTCAAGGTCTCTGACTGGATGTCGCACTGCGTCCTCGCCGTCGAGATCTACGACAGCATCAGCATTGCGAGACGCCTAATGGCCAAGCACCGCATTAACCAACTGCCGGTGTTGGATAACGATCGCTTGGTGGGCATTGTCACTGATCGAGACATTCGTGACGCCTATCCCACCAGCATGCTGATCGGACGGCCGAAGGAAATCGACCGCTTCGCGGACTCCTATACGGTCGAGGAGGCGATGACTCATAATGTTTTCACAGTCCGTCCGGAGACGCCTCTAGTCACCGCCATCGGTATCTTGCGCCGCCATCGCGTCGGTTCATTGCCGGTGGTGAAGAACAAGAACCTTGTCGGCATCATCACGCGCAGCGATATCTTGGACTACATCCTGAGCGGGACGCGACGCAGCAAGTCGGCGCTGCTCAAGAGGAAGGCCCCAAAGCCAAGAGCGCGGAAGAAGCGTCGGGCTTATTAGTGGACGGTGCGCCCATTCCACGGGCAAACGTCGAGTTAGAGATCATCCAGAGGTAGGGGGGACCGCCATGCCATCCTTTGACATTGTTAACCGCATTGACCTGCAGGAGGTCGACAACGCGGTGAACATCACGCGCAAGGCGATCCTGTCGCGGTACGATTTTCGTAATTCCAAAACCGAAATAGCGCTGGACAAGAAGGACAAAAAGATCTGGGTGACCACCGAAAACGACATGAGAATGCGCGCCGTACAAGAGAGTTTGGTGGAAAATCTCGTCAAGAGAAAAGTCGACACCAAATGCCTGGAGGCGAAGGCTGATCAGATGGCGGCTCACGGCATGATCCAGCGCGAGCTGGTCATCCAGGAAGGGATTGATTCCGATAACGCGAGAACTATCGTCAAGTTGATCAAAGACCAGAAGCTCAAGGTTCAAGCGGCTATTCAGGAGAAGCAAGTTCGTGTGACGGGAAAAAAAATCGACGATCTTCAGGCGGTCATGAAAATGCTACGAGGGGCCAATTTTCCGATACCGCTTCAGTTCGTCAACATGCAGAGCTGAGCCCGCCAGCTAGCTTGTCGCCGGAATGGAGTCTGACCGCCAAGAGGAAGAACGCTCATGGAAAAAATAAAAAAGAAAGAAGAAGAATGGAAGAAAGAACTGACCCCGGCGCAATACCACGTATGCCGGGAGAAAGGAACGGAAACGGCGTTTACCGGCCAATATTGGAATTGCCATGACAAAGGCGTTTATCGCTGCGTTTGCTGCGGCAACGAACTGTTCAGCTCGGAGACTAAATTCGAATCGGGGACAGGATGGCCGAGTTTTTGGGCGCCCGTTTCTGAGGAGCATGTAGCCAGCGCAGCGGATCACAGTCATTTCATGCGGCGCACCGAAGTGCTTTGCGCGCGATGCGACGCCCACTTGGGGCATGTCTTCGACGACGGGCCGGCGCCGACGAACCTTCGCTACTGTATCAATTCCGCGGCGTTGAAACTGGACAAGTCCGAGTAGCCGCTATCAGCCACATCATGAACGAACTATCGTTTCAGGACCAAGGGTCTGTCATTCATTGTTACGGCTGTGGCCGGGAAAACCGGAACGGACTGCAGATCAAGAGCCACTGGGATGGAGACGAGGCCATCGCCATCTGGAAGCCGCACCCGCACCATTGCGGCGGCACGACGAAAACGCTGTACGGCGGGATCATCGCTTCCTTGATCGACTGCCACAGTCTGAACCTCGCCATCGCCCAAGCTTACCGCACCGAGCAACGGCCTATCGGCAGCAGCCCTCGCATAGGCTACGTGACGGCCACGATGAATATCTCTTATTTGAAACCCACTCCCATTGACGAACCGCTGCAGCTCCGGGCGCGAATAACAAAAATCGAAGGGCGCAAGGCCTGGGTGAACTGCACGGTGAGCGCCGGCGGTGAGGTGCGTGCTTCGGGAGACGTATTGGGCATCCGTGTGCAGTGGGACTGAGCGCCTTGCGCGAAGCTCAAAACATGAAACCGCTTTCAAACAGTTCAGGTCTTCGTTGGCTTGCGCTGGGAGACAATTGGAACTTCGGGAACGATTGGAATGACTGAAACATGCAGTACACTAATCTCGGCCGCACCGGTTTGAGGGTGAGTGTCG
>JBFJNS010000304.1:0-4239 GCA_041618055.1 Binatia bacterium | reverse complement strand
TTCTTTAAGCAAAGACCTCCCGGCCTTCATGGCTTCCACCTCCACTTGATTGAGACCAAACTCGAGCTGAACCGCATAGTGATAGAACTTGTCTTTCACTTTTGGCTTTTCTACAAGTTTCCCGTTCAAACGCACAGAGAGATTCACCGGCTCATTCAGCTCGACAACCACATGGATGATGCCCGCGCCCAAGTAAAGCGGTCGATCAGAAGGGTGTAGAATTTGAAAAACCGCCTCGCCGGACGCCTCAACATCTCTCGGAGCCAAAGAGACGCATAGGAGATAGACGAACAGAGCGAGACATGCGTGCCTACGGTATGCATTCATTCAGGCATTCTTATAGCCGGGTAAATTGCAACCTTGATAATCCGGTCTTTCGTGGCAGCCTCGATCTGAGCCGATAAATTTTCCGGACGGAGAATCTCATAGGATTTACCCAAAATCGCGCTTTGCACAGAGCCCTGAGCGGTTTCAACCATGAACTGGATTTCACGGTTGAGCCTAGCGGTCTGTAGTTTGTGCTCGCGCAGCTTGATCTCCAACAACGTCAAGGGGTAATAAGTCTTGCTTACCTGGCTTAACCCTGGGTGGTATTCCGCGGCAATTTCTTCAACCTGCCAGATCGGAATTGCTTCTTTTCCCTCCAGACCCAGAAGGTCATGGCGTAGATTCGCTGTCACTTTGCCCGTCAAGGTCTTGCCGCTTCGCAGGATAATGAAGCTTTCGTATTCCGCGTTCCGCACCCGCTCTTCGGCGGCCTTGGCGCGCGCTGCGGGCACGCCTTTGGCCTTCTCAATCAACAGTTTCCAGTATTCCCGGGCATAGTCGAGACGGCCTTTCTTGAGCCAATCCGACGCCTCACGGAGCACCGTCTCTGCCGCTTTCGGAGGGAGGGCCCCATCGATGATCTCGACCTCCCTACCCGAACGGAGCACAACGGTCTCCGCCATGGAGATAGAATAGGAGAACTGGAGGATTACCACAAAGGCAGAGACAACTCCGCCGCGCCGAACTCTCGTCATCGACTTGGTTTATCTCCTGCCTTGAAGCAATTTCCTCACGGCCCACTTGTAAGCGTGCATGGCTTTCGCGAGATCGCCTTTTTTCTCATACGCGTGACCGAGCTCGAAATATCCCTGGACGGGGTCGGGATTGATCTCCACCGCCTCTTGCAAAATCCCTATTCCCTTATCCAGGTCGCCGAGCCGGACTGCGCAGATGCCGATGCCTAACTTCGCGCTCGGAGAGGCCGGATGTTGCTTCAAAACGGCCTGGAATTCGTTCTGCGCCGTCTTGGGCTCTCCCAAATTCAAGTAAACGTAGCCAAGTCCGAGGTTGGCATCGATCATTTCGCGGTCCAGGGACAGCGCTTGTCGAAGCTCCAGCAAGGCTTCTTTCGGTTTTCCCTGCCGCGACAGGCGCAAGCCCCTCTTGAGGTGGTCCTCAGCCCGCGCCCGCTCCCCGCCCAGCTCTTCTCCGAGACGCTTCATCTGCTGCTCGAACTCGCTCTCTTTGATGACGCCAAGCTCCATCTTAAGTCTCGCTTGAATGATCTCGCGGTAATTGCTGTTGCGGCTCGGCAGGTAAAACTTAAGCTGTCCATCCGCACCCAAGATTCCGGTGCTGGGGAACACGATCACCCCAAATCGCTCTTCTGCTTTGCGATCCGCATCCAAATAAACAGGATACGTAAGCCCCAGCGTCTTGAGCGCGCTCTGTATGGAGGACAGGGGCTCGCTTCCTTCCGCGACGGCAAGAATCTCCACCCCTTTGGGAGAAAACTCTTTTTTGATTTCCTCCAAATCCTTGAGCGCCTCGAGGCTAAAGGACTGATTCGCGCGCCAGAAGACAAGCACTACGGGGCGCCGGCCAAACGTCAGCGGGATGTCGCGTCCATTGAGGTCTTTTACCGCCGAAGACGGCGGCGAACTCCCCACCGCAACCGCACGGAAAGCGAATGCGGACTCGCAAGACAATTGAAGGGCAAGAACCAACGATATGAGCACCAACGGCTGCACCATGCAATCTCCTTAATAGAAGACAATGAACTGAACCAGAAAGTTGCCCGACACCACGTCCTGGCGTTGGTAAATGAAAAGAACTTGCGACTGCACAAAAAGTTCACAGGGCGAGTCTAAATCAACGTAGTGGAGTTTTTCGTTTGGTCTGGTGCCGGCGCCGACTTTCACGTTTCCCTTCGTCGAGAGGTATTTCCTATAACTCATCCTCTTGCCTTTGCCGAAAAAAGGGCGAAACTCCTTGTCCGTGGTGCCCCACTCGGGCGACATGAAAACCGACTCGACAACCCCTTTGACGCCGATGTTCAGCACCACGGTGCTGAGCCGGATATGTTGCCCGTTAGGATCGTTTGGGTCGAAAACCTGCTTTTCGTAAAGAAGCTGTTCCTTGTACTCTTGGGTCGGCTCTCCGAGCGCTTTTTTGACATCCTCACGGGTTGATTGGTGCACCTGCACTCCGCGCCAGACATACGGCTTTGAATTTGCCTGCGCCAGGCCGGTTGCAAATAAAAGAAAGCTGATCAGGATGCATGCGTTGATCTTCATCTTGCACCGTCGAGTCTGAGCCGATGGGAATTGGCCTGATACCATCGGGCCCAACCGTCATATTCCCAGGGCGGCTCGTCCGACATCCTATCCTTTGTCATTTCAACGAGGAAATTGCGGGCGACACGCTGGATGAATCCCTCCTCGTCCTTGAGAAGCCTGATGAGCGCCGGGATCGCCCGGTCATCTCCGATAGTATAGAGCGCCACCGCCGCCGAACGGCGCAAAAACGGATTGGGGTGTTCGAGAACCTTGATCAAAGGACCGATGGACCGGGGATCCTTGAAAGAGGCCAACGCGTTCATAGTGATGATTTTGCCCCACTCGTAGGCCTCTCCCTTTTCGAGATATTCGATCAGCGCAGGGACAGATCGCTTATCGCCCAACTCCCACAACGCCTCGGCGGCCGTCCAGCGGATCGCTTTGTTGCTGTCCTTGAGCGCTTGCGTCAGCACTTGCAGGTATTTTGGATTCTTCGATACGCCCAGTTTGATCGCCGCATCCATGCGCATGTTAGTGTCCGCCTTTGTGTCTGCAACAATGGCAGCCAGGCGATTTAAGTCAGGCGGTTGGGCCCCAAACAGAGAAGCCGCTGCGCCGGCGAGCCCTAGACACACCATCAGTGTCATGCTCGCGCGGAGGAAAAATGTTTTCTTAACGTCCATAAGATAGCGGGAAAAGCTCTCTCTCTTGATAGAGAAGCTCGTATACCTTTCGATAGGCCTCTACCGCGTTTTTTTGCAGGCCCTTCTCTTCATAGGCGCGCGCCATTGAGAGATACCCCTGGTAGTCTAAAGGATTCAAACGAATCGCCCTTTGGAACTCGGCCTCGCCCTCCTTCGTCTTACCCTCGCGCACCAGCAGCGATGCCAAAAGAAACTGTGCCGGCGTGTAGGAATCCTCGCGCTTGATCGCCTCTACAAGCCGCTCCTTGGCGGCATCCCGCTTTCCCGATGAAATAAGAATCAATGCCTCTTCGGTCAACACGGGAGCGCTTTGCGGCGCCACCGCAAGCGCCTTCTGTATGAGCAGAGCTGCTTCTTTCAGGTATTTCTCCTTTTCTGGTTTGAAGGTGGCCGTCACCACGGCCGACCCGTGATACTCGATCGCTTCTTCGGTTTCCGCCCTCTCACGATATAGCTTGGCGAGAAAAAGAAGCGGGAGAACAAACTTGGGGTCGGTGGAAATCGATTTCTTGAGATTGCTGTCAACCGCATCGGACATGCCCCTGCTGACCATCGCCCGGGCGAGATTGTAGTAACGCACAGCGGTCGGGATCGGCTGGTAACCCGTCTTTGTCACCTTCTTGGTGATTTCGCGTTTTTCCGCCAGGGCCTCGATCAGCTCAAAAAAATCTTCCCGTTGAGCCAGCGGATAAGAGGCCATCTCCCCGCGGATGACCCCGTCGCGATCGACCACGATGGTCGAAGGAACGGCAACCACGCCGTACTCACGGAATGTCTTCAATCCTTCATCCATGAGGACAGAAATCGTCAGGCCGAATCGTGCGACCATCTTTTTGATGGCGGCGATGTCTTGCGCATCCGGCGCCTGTTTTTCCACGTTGACAGCCAAGACTCGCAGTTTTTCTCGTTTGAGCTTGCGGTAAAGCTGTTCCAGTCGCTCCAGCATTACGGGAGAATTATCACTCCAGGTTGCCCAGAAAACCACGACG
>JBFJNS010000303.1:0-4243 GCA_041618055.1 Binatia bacterium | reverse complement strand
GTACACTACGCTAGCGAATCTTCACCCCTCGTTTTTCCTTGTCTTGCACGACTTGCCAGCCACCGTCGGCGTACCACTCGATCTGGCGAAAGAGACCCGTTAGAATCCTTACATCCGTGTCCTCGAGACCGGCGCGGCCGAATATGCGGCGAAGGGCCAACAGCATATGCTCCGGATTGTCCGAGTCCAAGAAGCCGATCTTCAGTAGCGACGCACGCATCCGGTCGAATAGCCGCTCGACTTGTTCCGCGGCAGCTCGTCGGACTCCTGAGTCCACGGCTGTGCCCAGAGACGCCAGATAGATCTCGTACAGGCAGATAACAACGGCTTGCGCCACGTTAAGCGATGAGTAATCGGGGTGAGTGGGGATCGTAACCAGCAATTGGCAGGGTTCGAGATCCTTATTGCTGAGTCCGTGATCTTCCGGCCCGAAGATGAGGGCAACCTTGCCCTTATGAGCCGCCGCCACGATCTGGGGCGCTACTTCCCGTGGGGTTTGGCTATGTCTGCGATACAGCCCCGAGCGACATGTCGTGCCGACGACGAGATTGCAGTCGGCCACGGCCTGCCGCAGGCTGTCGTGGCATCGAGCTTGGCTCAAGATTTCGCGTCCATGGACCGCCATGGCCCGCGCCCAAAAGCTCCGTGTGCGAGCCTTGCCGACGATTGCAAGCTCGTTAAGACCCGTGTTTTTCATGGCCCGGGCCACGGAACCGATATTACCGGAACCCTTTGGCCGGACCATCACGACGCGGATATTTTTCAGCATGGTCTCCCGCACGCCTCGTCAGTTGGGTGCACGCTTCGCACGCGCCAGCGCATGAACCCCCCGCCGATGCAAACTCAAGCGACCCAGATTTTCAAGTTGTCCAATGTGCACATTGTTCGAGTCAACCGCCGGGCCTACCTGGCAAACGGGCAGCTCCTGTTTTTTAAAATCACGCTGCGGTTCTTCATGTCAAACTCCGCTCGGTAATCGAAGTTTTCGTGCATGAGAGAGCGCGTATCTCTGGTGTGCTCTGCGCCAAAAATATGACCCAACTCATGGATGAGCGCGATAATATCGATATTTGGCTCTGATTCGAATCCCGTGTAACGATAAGGCGATGAAACGTAGGTGACAACATAATTCCCTAGTCCCTTTTGGCAGTCGCCGATTCGATCCACGCGCGCCCGCCCGCCGACATAGCGGTTGACCCGTTCGGCGGTGAAGGCAATGATCAAATCGACGCCGTGATCTTTTTTGCCGCGTGGAAAGTCATTTTTTAAACGGACCAAAAGATCTGCCGTAGAGTCGATTCTATCTTTCACCGGCCACGGGGCCGTGCTTTGCGTCACCAGTCGGATCGCAAACTCGCGCTCAAAATAATCCGATGAGGCTTCCACCAGGCCACGCACCTCTTGGTCCCAATCGGGATTGCGCTCGCGAAACGCGGGGTCGGCAAGAGCCTTGACGCGAACGATTCGATGCGGCTCTTCGGTACCGAGAAACGCGCAGGAATAAACCAATAGCGCGCTAAGGGTTAAGCAAATTGTCCGTCGGCGCGTAGTCATCGGTTAGAACGGGAACGTCCTTATCGGGCAGCGGGCCATCGTAGTACGCGACGGTAATGTCTTGAATCGGATCAGGCAAGAGACTCTGGCTCAGCGCCGATGCGCGCTTCACGATCTCTTTGATATCCAGACGCTGTTTGTTCTTAGTGGCGATGACGATGACGTTTTGTACCGTTTCGATGCTGACGTTGTCGGGCCGCCGCGCAGCGAAGATGTAAGTCTGAGGAAAGACCTGGCGCTGTGTTTTGACAAATGCGCGGGCGACCTTACCGGAAGGGCCGGTGACGGCACTGATGAGATTCGCCACCACGACGCCATTGGGAGTGAGCTTGCGATGGGCCAGTTCGAAGAATTCCTTCGTTGCCAAGTGAAAAGGCATGGCGTCGGTATAATAGGCGTCCAGCAGAATGATGTCGTATTGATTCTGGGAGCGTGTCAGAAAAAGCCGCCCGTCCTGCGCATACAGACGCAGATTTTTGCTCTCGCGCACATCGAAATGGCTCTTGGCGATTTGAATGACTTCGGGGTCGATTTCCACCGCGTCCATCTCCAGGGACGGAAATTCCTTCTGTACCTTTTTGGGAATCGAGCCGCCGCCGAGCCCGATGATCAACATTTTCTTCGCATCGGGCCGGAAGGCAAAACCCAAGGAGGTGTAGCGCGAGTAGATCAGCCGCAGCGCCGTGGAATCTTTCAGATTCATGGCGCTCTGCAGGGTGCGATCGAAGTACATGTAGCGCGCTTCATCGTCCTCCTCGACGCGAATCCGGTGGTAAAAAGTATCTTTTTCCAAGAGCGTTTTGGTTCTGGCCCAGGCCAGGGGCGTCCAAAGCGTGGCGAATGATCCCATGACTAATGACAGGGTGCTCACCGCCCGGGCCAACGCGATAGCCCGCATTCGCACCAGAGGCACGACAAACAGCGCCAGACACCCCAGCGTAAGTCCGAGCGAATGAATGATATTGCTGACTCCCATCAAGGGGATGAGGTAAAAGGCCGTGAGCAGCGTACCGAAAATGCTGCCGCAGGTCGAGACCGCGTACAACGTGCCAGCCGTGCTCCCCACGGTCGAAAGTTTAGTGGCTGCAAGGCGAATGACATAGGGGGAAATGGTTCCGATGAAGATTCCCGGCAATAAAAAATAAATGCTGCAGGCGATCAAGGGATTCAAACGAACCCCGAAGTCCATGAGAGCTACCCACTCGTTGACCGTTGGGTAGATAAAGGGGAGCATGAAGATCAGGATCCCGGGTATTAAAAGTAACGTCAGCAGGCGGCCGTATGACGGCTGTCGGGTCGAAAGCCAGCCGCCCCAGTAATAGCCGATGCTCAGAGCCGCCATCACGACGGATATGAGACTTCCCCACACGAAGATCGAACTGCCGAAATAAGGAGCCAACACGCGGCTGCCGACGATTTCCAAGGCCATTAAGACGGCCCCGCTTACAAAGACGACCACGTTATGAAAAATGTGCACCATTGTTAACTCTCCCAAACCCAATGGCGCTCTTCTTCCACGAGCGTCAGGGGTTCCAGCAGGTCTTCGGAGATGCCTTCGATGAACTGAGAGGGGCGGGAAAGCACCATACGCAGGCCGCGGTCGAATATCTTGACAGGATAGGTAATGAAAAGGTTCTCCTTAGCGCGGGTTGCCGCCACGTAGAGAAGTCGCCGCTCTTCTTCCAGATCTTCCTCCGTGTTGATGTTGTAAAACGAAGGAAATCTTCCTTCCAGCGCCCAAATCACGAAGACTGAATGCCATTCCAACCCCTTAGCGGAATGAATCGTTGATAACACCACCGGTCCCTCATCGGGGTCAACCGCCAGGACTCCGCCAACGCTGTCGTTAGGCGGTTCCAGCGCCATGTCCGCGAGCAATCGCTCGAGACTGCGATAACGCTCCGTGATGCCCAGGAAGTGTTCGAGATCCCTCCACCGCTTCGGGTGATCGTCCGGGTGGTTCCGTTTAAGAATCGGGCCGTAATATTGCATGAGGTACTGAGTCTGTTCCGCGGGACGGTCAGCCTGCGAAGCAAACTCCAAAACCTGAGCTAATGTCTTGAGGCCATGAGCGACTTTTCCTTTGGCTTGAAAACTGCGCAGCCGTTCCACCGGCCGGCCTCCATCGAGAAGCCAACCGATGATCTTCTGGCTCATTTGCGCGCCGATCCCCTCCAAAAGGAGCAAGATCCGGTTCCACGAGATCGAATCCAGAGGATTGGCAAGCACCCTGAGGTGGGCGAGAATGTCTTTGATATGGGTGGTTTCCATGAATTGGAAGCCGCCGCGCTTGATAAACGGAATATTATGGCGCGCCAGCTCGATTTCCAAGTCGAAGGAATGAAAGCTCGAGCGAAACAATACGGCGATATCCCAGAGCGGAACCCCTTCCTCTCTCAGTTCGAGAATCTTCTGGCAAACGAAGCGCGATTGCATCTGCTCGCTCTCGGCCTGAACCAGAAGCGGTCTCTCGCCCGCGCTCTTTTGCGTGAACAGCCGCTTATCGTAGCGTTCTTTGGCGCGCTGGATGATTTGATTGGTTAGACTGAGGATCGGTTGGGTGCTGCGATAATTCTCTTCCAGTTTGATAATCCGCGTCCCCGGGAAGGCCTGCGGGAAATCCATGATGTTGCGAAAATTGGCGCCGCGAAAAGAATAAATGCTCTGGGCATCATCGCCGACCACCGCG
>JBFJNS010000302.1:0-4255 GCA_041618055.1 Binatia bacterium | reverse complement strand
GTCCTGGCGGCGCTGGCGGCCTATTTCCCGGCTGAATTGGGCAAGAAGGCCGATCCGTTTCAGCCTGCGCCTGCGGGCATCAAGCCGGAGTGGTATTTCATGGCTATGTTCCAGACCCTCAAATACCTGCCGGCTCATATCCTGGGCATTGAGGGAGAGTTGCTCGGGGTTCTGGCCTTTGGCGCCGTCGGCGTGGTGCTCGTTATTATGCCTTTCCTGGACTGGCGTGCGGGCCTGGGCCAATCGACTCGGTTCCCCACGGTCTTTTCCATCGCGCTGCTAGTGTTCATCGCCGTAATGACCTATCTGGGATATACCGTCAGCCCGACAAAGTAATTCCCAGCAGACCATGAGTTTCCACGCCATTATCGGCTCCACCATCTCAACGCGGATTCCGCATCTGAAGATACGGTATGCGCCGAGCCTGGGATGAGCCTCGAGTAGCGAATTCACGCAACCGCGCAATTTCAAAATCGTTGTTGCAACTTGGCAACCCAAATTGCCCTCGCTTTGCATTCGCTTCTCCATGCACTGGCAATGGTCGTCCGCTCAGAGGCAGCGGCCCATTGTTTTCTCTACGAAGGGGGCGTTTCTGGCTTTTCAACCCGGATTCCGCAGTTCAGACTTTGGAGACAAGCGAGAGACGAACCCTTCGCTGCGAAGGCGACGGGCCTGTACCTTGTAGTTTCCTGCGAACTGCGGTGAATGGAGTTGCACATCGAGGTAAAAGGCGACAAGAAGCCAAGCCCCACAATGAGCATTGAAATTGTCCGTTTTTATGCCTTCGCCGCTCCGGGCTCGTCCCTCGGTCGGCACAGGTCGTCAATCTCAACAGCGGAATCCCGGTTCAAAGAATTTCTACTGCGGAATTCGGGCTCTTTGGAGAATGGAAGGTGTTCGACGCGGTCATCGAAACCATCAGTTAGGAAACAAAGGCTTGGCCGCCAGGGTTGCCCTGGCGGCCAAGCCTATCACTATGGTGAACCCTGCTACGCGGCCTGCGCTTCCATCTGCTTCGTGTACTTGCCGCTGCGCGCAGCGCTGTTGCACTTGGCGCGGTGGTAGAAAATTTTCTGCGCCGCAGGGACGTTCGCGGCCTCGCCCTTCCATGCCTTGAGCGCCGGATCCTGAAGCGCGCGGGCATACGAGAAGCTGACTTCCCACGGATGCAACCCCATCGTGTTCATGGCATTGAGATGCTCTGTCGCCCTCTCCGCGCTTTGTCCCCCTGATAAGAAGGCGATGCCGGGGATCGCGGCCGGAACAGTTCGCTTCAAGCACCGCAGGGTGCGCTCGGCGACTTCTTCCACATCCGCCTGCTTCGGGCAATCCTTCCCTGACACCACCATGCTGGGTTTCAAGATCATCCCTTCGAGATGCACTCGGTGTAAGAAGAGCGCCGTGAAGGTAACCTTAAGCGTGTGTTCGGTCACTTCCTGACAACGCTCAACGGTGTGCGAGCCATCCAGCAACACTTCCGGTTCGACAATCGGCACGAGTCCGCCTTCTTGACACAGTGCCGCGTAGCGCGCGAGGGCGTGGGCGTTAGCTTCCAGGCAGGTGTAGGTGGGGATACCCTCGCCGATGTTGATGACAGCGCGCCATTTGGCGAATTTCGCGCCCAGTTCCCGATACTCTTTTACCCGGGTACGCAGCCCATCGAGACCCTCGGTTACCGTCTCGCCGGGAAAGCCGGGAATCTCCACCGGTCCTTTATCGACTTTGATTCCTGGCAGCACACCTTTCTTGGCAAGAAGCTGGGGAAACGGCGTGCCGTCCAGCGCGTTGGTGCGGATGGTTTCATCGAACAGAATAACTCCGGCAATCGCCTCTTCCATGCCTTTGGTCGTGAGCAGCATGTCGCGGTAGGCTTGGCGATTCTTCTCGTTCGACTCAATCTTGATGCTGTCGAAGCGCCGTTTAATCGTGCCAGCGCTCTCATCGGCGGCAAGGATTCCCTTGCCTTTGGCCACCATGGCTTGTGCGACGGTTTCGAGTTCCTGTTTAGACATGGTTGTCGTGCCTCCTTTTGGTCTCAATGGGTTTATTTTACATCCTGGGCGCCCCGTGACAAGCGCCTCGCGCCCCGTTGCGATTGTGAATCGCCGGACGCTCTGCTATGAGATGAAACGACAAACAAAAAGAAAATGAAATCCCTACTCGTTCACTGCCTGATTAGCACCGCAAGCCTGTTGGTTGTTGCCTATCTCCTTCCCGGCATTGCGGTATCGGGCTTGGGCGCGGCCTTCATTGCCGCAATCGTCATCGGCCTGGTGAATGCCACGCTCGGATTCATACTGAAAGTGTTGACGCTGCCGCTGAGCTTATTGACATTTGGGCTATTTCTTTTGGTCATCAACGCCCTCATGCTGCAACTGGCATCTTTCCTCGTGCCCGGTTTCTTTGTTGCCGGCTTCTGGTCCGCGTTCTTTGGCGCCATCGTGCTCAGCATAGTCAGCATGCTCCTGCGCTCTCTGCTCGCACCGGAGGAAGATCCCTTAAGCCGTTAGACCCGTCGCGTCGCGCCAATAGCTGGGATCATAAAACCGCTCGGGCGGATCCCAAGGAGGCGCGTAGACTCCCATTTCTCGCCTCAAGCCGATTACGGTTTGTAAGGCCACGGGGTTGATGCGCGCCTTGGGCACCACCTTGCGATACGACTCTTCCGCCGCTTCGCGCTTCAACCGTTCCTTCTCCATGATCAGGGCGACGGTCTCCGCTCGATTCTGCGCTTCCAGCAACCAATCCGTCGCCGCCACCCAGGCTCGAATGAAGCGCACGACAAGGTCCCGATGGCTTTGAAGCCAACTGCGCAATGTCCACCCGCAGGTCAACGGCCAGTGCGGGACGTAATCCTCGGCCCTGGCCAGCAAAACGCCGCCAGATCCAAAGGCCTTATCCGACGATGGCGGCGTCAACATGGCAGCAGCCACGCGCCCCTCAAGAAACGCCTCCAATCGTTTTGGGGAGCTGCCGATGATCTCGACTTCATGCTCCGTATCGTCGATATGGTGACTGCGCAGAATCTTTTTGCGGATCAGGTCCAAATTGGAATCGCCGGGATCGCCCGCCAAAAGCTTTCCCCGCAATTGATCTATAGAGGCGATACCAGGCTGGCCGATCAAGTACGCGCTCAGCCCCTCCTCGGCTTGCATAAAAAGCAGGAAGTCGACCCGATCGGTCGTCGTGCGCGCGATCATGGTATCGGCGCTGCTGAGCGACAGATCCCAGCGCCCTTCGGCCATGCCGCGATTATGATCGGGAGCGTAAGTCGCCTCGTGGAATCGAACCTCCAGCCCTTCGTTGGCAAAGAAGCTTTTGTACTCCGCCACCAGATGAGGCGGCCTGCGGTGGTAGCCGGTTACGTTGAGTATGTCCATCGATCCTCCCCCCGTCTGCTTCTATTACTTTTTGCGCTCATGAGCAATCCAAAACCGATAAGTTTGGTTTCATGCACAAAACGATGTAGACAATAATTCTCAGCACAAGCGTCACAATACGAGGAACATCAACATGAAACTAAAAGATAAAGTCGCACTCATCACCGGCGGCGGCAGAGGAATCGGTAGGGCCATCGCCCATGCGTACGCGCGCGAGGGAGCAAGGATTGCGATTTGCGCCAGGACGGCATCCGAAGTCGAACAAACCTTGAAGGACATTCACGACATTGAAACCGAGGGAGCGGGATGGCCATGCGACGTTTCCTTGGAAGACGCGGTCAAGACAATGGTCGGCGCTGTGCAAGAGCGGTTCGGCCGGATCGATGTCCTCGTCAACAATGCCGGAGTCATGACTCGCCCTGCGCCGGTAAGCGAGCTGGAAGTCAAGAAATGGGATTACACGATTGCCGTAAACCTGCGTGGGCCTTTTCTAGTGACCCAAGCGGTGCTGCCGATCATGATGAAACAAAGGAGCGGTTCCATCATTAATCTCTCCTCGACCATCGGCCGTGGCGCATACCCGAATTTCATTGCCTACGCGACTTCGAAATGGGGCCTGGAGGGGTTCACGCAGACGCTGGCCGCGGAAGCAAGGGCCTACAACATCAGGGCAAACACCGTGGAACCCGGCGTGGTTGCGACCAAGCTCACGGGCTACTCAGGCAGCAAGCCGGAATCGGTCACGGATGTTTTTGTGTTTCTGGCTTCGGACGAATCAAGATACATTACCGGAATCGAACTGGTGGTCGACGGCGGCCTCAGCGTCAGTTCGATTGCCGGCTAAGGAAGGCGAACATGGATTACGACCTCAAAAT
>JBFJNS010000301.1:0-4271 GCA_041618055.1 Binatia bacterium | reverse complement strand
CGTTGTCATGGGTCGCTGCCAGCAGGCGAACGATTTGGGCTTGCAGGTAGTTGGTATCCTGATACTCGTCGACCATGATGAACTGATAGGTCTCGGACAGGCGGCGGCGCACCTCTTCCTGGGTTGCCAATAGGTCGCGGAGCTTGGTCAGCAGATCGTCGTAGTCGAGCAGGGTCTTGGTCCGCTTGTACTCCACGTAACGATCGTAAAGCCGCAATAGATCGTCGAGGGCGTCGTAAAGATGGGGATATTCGCGTTCGACCAGGCCGGGAACCGTTGTTTGCTTGTTCAGCGCCATGCTGAAAATTTCCGCGACGGTCTGCTTGCGGGGGAAGCGTTTTTCCTTGTGGCTGAGCCCCATCTCCGTGCGCAAAAGCTGAATCGCATCTTCGCTATCCGGACGGTCCATGATGGTAAAGGAAGGGGAAAGGTCGATCCGGCGACCGAACTGCCGCAGAGTCATATTGGCGAAGGAGTGAAAAGTTCCCCCCGCAACCTGGCTGCAGCGGTTGTCAATCAGCAGACTTGCGCGGCGCAACATCTCTTCGGCGGCGCGCCGGGTGAAAGTCAGCAGCAGGATTGAACGCGGATCGACACCAATGTCGATGAGGTGAGCGACGCGAAAGACCAGCGTTCGGGTTTTCCCCGTGCCCGCGCCCGCAACGATCAGCAGCGGCCCCTCCACCGTCGTCGTTGCCTTGTACTGGGCCTCATTAAGCTCTTTGCGATAGTCGAGGCCGGAGGACCGGTGCGGGAATTGAGTAGAATTTTTGAGAATGTATGTCTTTGCCAACGGGACTCCAGTCGCAAGTTAAATTACCTATTTTCGTTCACGCGAGCAAGCGAAGAAGGCGAGCCCCCAGGCAATTCGCAAAGAGCGTTATCGCTTGGCTATGGAATCTCGTGATTTACGATTTTGAACCATTGAAATCGCACGGGGCGCCGGTCCGGACGGGTAGTCGACAGGCTGACGCGATGAAGAAAGGCTTCGCCTGATGCCCATCTTGCAGGGCATGCGAACCGGCCGGCGGGCAATTCACTCGCGGGAGCGGGTTCTGCTTAGGGGAATGTGACCCAAGTTCACCTTAGCTTGGGAATGGCGGATGATTGCCGGGGCAGTCAAACTTGTCCATACTTTTCCTTAATTGTTCTATGTCAGTGCCCTTATATCGCTCGATTTGGAACGAGTCCATCGTTAAAACAGATAGTTACACGCATTCTCCTTTGGCACCAAGTATGCTTGAAGTGTTCTTTCTGGGCTCCCGGTGCTGATTAGAGGGATTGAGGTTAGTGCCAGTGGGTACAAATTGATGGAGTGGCTCACAGGGATTGGAGATGGAACGGGTCATCGAAAGAGAGCAGACTTGGTTTTGAAATCGGACGGAGTTCGAGCACGTCGTGACCCCATCGCGTGGCGGCGCAGCCATAGGGATGAATTATGCTAGACGCGTTGGCTCCGCAAGCGACTCGGAAACTGCAAATACCCGTTAAAAAGGCAGTCGTCCTGGTGCGCTGGCCCGTCGTCATCGTCTGCTCCTATTTGCTGGTCTATTCCAATTTAAGGATTCTGTTCCCAACGGCAGTGTTGCTCTTGCCGTTCTTCTATGTCGCCTCCAATATCGTACTTTACTATTTGAAAGAAGAATATCTATCTCAGACCCGAATTCTGTCTGGGCTGGTTGTCTTCGACACCCTTGTATTGACGCTTTGCCTTATTGCCAATGGCAAAGTGGATTCCGACCTTTATTTAAGCTACTTCCTGATTATCATCATTAGCTGTCTTCTTCAGGATCTCCGCTCGCTTGCCATTGTCACCGTCCTCGCCCCCCTCATATACGGGAGCATTTTGTTCCGCTTCAGCGCCGCGGGGAGTGCCGAGCTTTATCTCCGTCTCCCTTTCCTGTTCATCACTTCGCTCTTTTTCGGCTACTTTGCGTATATGATTCGCACGGAGCGGGCACTGCGGGAACATTCGGAAAAAGAGAATCGCGCCAAGATGGAAATTTACAATGTCGTGTCACATGAGTTTCGAACCCCGTTGTCTGTCGCCATGGGCTTCATCCAGTTGATTAAAGATAAAATCCTGGGAGACATTAACGAGGCACAGGCACAGAGCCTCGATTCCGCTCTGAAGCAATGCAACGAGATGGTTTTTACGATTGACAATGTTCTTGAAGCGGGCCGACTGACTGCAGCCGCGACACGGGTCGAAATAAGCCCGATAAACCTTGCCGAGTTTGTGGCCGAACTCAAGGCTGGCTACGACAGCAGTGCAGCTCTGAGATCCGTCGCTCTGCACTGGGATTATTCAACCCAGTGCCCCGTTGTGATGGCGGACAAAGCCAAACTCAAAATCATAATGCAGAACCTGATCAATAACGCCATTCGGTTCACGAAGGAGGGAGAAATCAAAATACTGATCCGCTACGGCGCCGACGACGAGCGGCTGGAGTTCCAAGTCGTGGATACGGGAATCGGTATTCCCAAAGGCGCGCACTCGTTGATCTTTGAGCAATTCCGTCAGGTGGACAGTTCCGATACCCGGTCCTATGGTGGAGTGGGGCTGGGGCTTTATATCGTTAGAGAATTTACGAGGATACTCGGAGGGGCGGTGGAGGTAGAGAGTGAATTAGGCAAGGGGTCGGTATTTAAGGTCATCATCCCCGTCGGCTCTCACGCGCATGGCAAAATACGAGAGAAAGAGTTGACGGCAGCTCCGCTTCAAGCCTGCGGCTACTGAACGGCCGTTTCCCATCCGATCTTTCTCGGTATTACGAGGTGCGGGTCATTACCATGGCGAAGGGTCCCGCGGCTCATGAGCCGGTCCGATCGACTGCGACTACGATCGGGGGCAACAGGAACACTTCCCGAGTGCCACGAGCGTCGCTTTGACCATTTTTGGCTGAGATTCCACCAAATTGTTCCGCGCGCAATCGACTGTGGCTCCGAGACTAGATGCTTTTCATCAAAAAGGTGTTCTTTTTCAACAGATTATCCGCTCGTTCCCCGTCAAGATTTTGGCACCGAAATTGCCTTTTACCTTTTAGAACTAATAGCCAGCTCGGTGGGAGGCTCTTCCCGTGACAGCCCCGCAACTTTACGCTCATGCACTAAGGGTAATCGGACAGGAAGTCTTGAAGCTCCGCCCTGTATCCTTGGAGCTGCAACTTGTAGGAGACGCCTACTTGGTTTCGGGGACCTTCAGCGTCAAATTTCATGACCGTCCTCATCGGGGTACTTGGAATGTTCTAGAGTCCTGGCTCAAAACCTCGCACAAGAAACCGGCAAAAGATGAAAGCCAACCATTCCTGACGTCATTTAGCCTGCGATTCACACCTGGTGACATTGAGCAGCTCGATAAGCTCTGGGCTGCGAACCGCGGTAAGACAGATAAAACCCCCGATCTCAAGAGCCTTCCCGAACTCCTCCGCACCGTCGGAGAGTACATTGATTCGGAGGGCGATGATCTGGTGAAGCTTCTCAAGGAAGATCACACGCTGGTTCTCTATTGCCGCGATGAGGAGGGTAACCTTAAGGCCAAGGAATGTGATCTTATGGCGCTTTACAAGGAGCAACAGGTCGCAATCTCTAGAAGAGAAAACATGGCGATTAAGGATCTTTGGGGGGAACGCCCTCTATGAGCTTTCATCCTCCCATGGTCAGAATGCCTTTTTGGTCTTCGCGCGATTATACAAACTTTGGCCAAGGCCACACCGGAGTGAACTGCAGTTGGCTGCAAACGTGATCGAGCTTGCCGCTTCCTTTCAAACACCCGGGACAGGGCCGGCTCAAGCTGCCTTTTGCCGAAGGACGACAGCGACGAGCCGTCGAACCGGAAATAAGGGGTAACGAGTGCGAGACATCTCACAGCAGGTAGATAGCGCCACGGAAGCGATTCCGGACGTTGCGATGCTCGAAGAGAGTAGTCGGGCGGCGCCGCGGCAATCCCCTATGCCGGAGCTCGGGGAACTCCTGGTGGCGGAGGGGCTCGTTACGCAGGCGCAACTTCACGAGGCGCTGCGAATCCAAAAACAACTCAGGGCGTATAAGCCGATCGGCCATATTTTGATGGAGCGCGGGCTTATCACGCAAAAACAGCTCAATCTAATCCTGGAGCGCTACGACAAACGCCCGCGATTAGGTGACATCATGGTGGCGGCCGGAGCGATTTCAAAAGAAAACCTGGAGATTGCGTTAAGGCATCAGAAAGAAACTGACTTGCCGATCGGCGAGACGCTCGTCAAACTGGGCTTTATCACGGAGCCGTTGAT
>JBFJNS010000300.1:0-4298 GCA_041618055.1 Binatia bacterium | reverse complement strand
TTCCAGGTCGGCCTCGGCGTGGACTCGGAAGTATACGATTTTTTCTTCCGGTATCTTGTAAACCTGCCGTAGCGCATCACCAAAAAACTTGGTCCAGTGCCCGACCGCCTCTTCCACGCAAAAGGAAGCCCACCACTCTGCCATGGTACCCTCGTAAAGGACTCCGCGATAGTATTCCAAAAAGGCGCGGCACTCCGGCAACATTTCGTATTCGATCATGTCCTTTTCGTCAAGACCGAAGTGTTTCCCCTGGTCCAGAACGATCCGAATATGGCCAGGAGGCGATGGATGAATCATTTCGTCCGCCACATGGTTGGCAAAATGCTTCTGCAGCTCAGGATGGTGTTTGAAAAACGGAAGATGGCGCTGATACGCGACCCCGTGGAAATTGTTGATTTCGGCGACAAACCCATACCAGTTCTGCCAAAAGACCTTGATCCCTTCCATGGGCAAAGTTCCCCTGGCCAGGTCTGTGTGGAATCGCCCCTTGAAAAGCCAGCGATCCGCCAGGCGGAGCAAGTTATTTTTCAATTCCCTAACGACCGCTTCGGCCTCTGCGGGCAAGAGTTTCTTGCCAAAGTAGTCTTTTCTTCCTAGGTCCGACATCGAGTTCTCCTTTTCCGACTAACAGAGTGCGCCTGGGTTCAAGATGTTGTTCGGATCCACGAGTTGCTTGATTCCCTTGACCAGATCGTATAGAGAGCCGAGCCGCTGGTACGGGTAGGGCCCCTTCGTACTCAGCGTCGGAGCCGTCCACACCACCCCCCGTTGATTGCTGAATGCTTGCACCATTCCCATCCACTTGCGCAATTTCTCGACATCCGTCTCATCGTAGGGATTGTAAAACACAAAATACTCTTCCTTGATGCCCAGGTCGCGGGTAACGTAACTGTCGTGTTGCGGTGCATGCGCTGCATCCCAGAGGCCGCACTCTCGTTTTGCCGCCTCGTCGAGGTCGTACATCTCCTGCAAGAACGTCAGCGGATACATCTTGGATGTCACGGCAAACATTCCCGTATGACGCACGACCGCACCGCACCAACCATCGGGTCCCATGATGTGGTAATCCGGCCACCCGTGAAGTCCGTGCTCTTGAGCTTTGGCTCCCATCGATTTCTCTGCGATCTCTCTGACTTCGACAGCGCCGGCCTCTTGGTAAATGCGCCGCATCCGCTTTTCCTTGTAGGCCAGCTCCTCAGAATCACGGGCCATAATCACCGTTTTCAAGAAGAACCAAGCGTCGTCCGGCACCCGGCTTTTGTCATAAAGGCCCTCTTCCAGGGGCCAGTGATACTGCCAGCGGTCCGTGAAATGGATGTCGTGAATTACATCATTCTTGACCAGTTGCAACATGGCATTTTGCGCACGTGAGAGCTCATCGCGGCGGAAAGCGAAACAGAAATCATGCAACCATTCTCGCCGTCCTTCGATGACGCGCAAACAGACTTTGCTGACGATGCCCAAGGAGCCCGCCGCCAGGGTGAAAAGCCCTAATAAATCGGGCAGGTGAATCCATTTTTGAAAAGGACCGAACGCCGTTCCCTGGTTGGCGAGGGCGCCGAGGCGAATAGTTTCCCCGTTGGCAAGAATGACCTCCAAACCCAGCACCATGTCGGCGATCCAACCGTAGCGCGTCATGCCATAACCGATGCCGCCTTTATTCACCATGGCGCCGATGACCACGGCGGGACCGTAGGTTCCGAAGTTGGGCAGTATGAGTCCACGGGGCCTGAGGGCGTGATGAATCGCGTAGACACTCGCCCCCCCCTCGGCGATGACATACTGGAGCGTGGAATTGACTTCCAGTATTTTGTCCATGCCAAGCATGTCAAGGAGAATGCCACCTTTGAGCGGCGAGCTGATCCCCATGCCCACACCGCCTTTGGCAACAATTGGAACCTTGTGTTCGTTGGCAAACTTTAGGATCTTCGCCACGTGATGTTTGCCAAACGCGTCGGACTCTACCCGCACGATCACGTCGGGCAGAGCGCGATAGGCACCGTAGGCAAGAGTGTGCTGGTAATTGATCTTGTCAATGGGGTCGGTGGAGACAAATCGGGGGCCGACAATCTCTTTCAGCTTTACAATAATCTGTTCGAGGGTGAGCATGAAACCGTTAGAATCAATCCCGGATGAATGGTCCAAGGGTCAAATTTGATTTCGCGCGAAACGCAGACCCGTGGACATCGACTGAAAGCTTTTGGACGTAGATTCGGCGTCTAAAAATTTTCACAGCTGGAGATGGCTTCCGCCAGTGATGAGAATGTGGCTGCCAGTCATCATATTGGATTCCTCGCTGGCCAGGAACGCAATGGTACCTGCAACATCCTCTGGATACAGGTGTTTCTTTAGAGGTCTGCTTTCCCGCACACGTTCCCTGAATTGCTCCGGCATAATCATGGAGGCGTCGGTCAGCGTAAAAGCCGGCGTGGCCACATTGACCGTGATTCCTAGCGTACCCAACTCGATCGCCATCGTGTTTGCCATCGATTCCAAAGCCGATTTCGCTGCCGCATAGGCTCCCATTCGCGGCAGCGGCTGCTGGGCTAAGCGGGTACTGACGACAATGATTTTGCCGGATTTTTTTTGTATCATCCCAGTCAAAACGGCCTTGACGCAGTTATGGAAAGCGGCAAGCTCATGCTCGATGGCGCGGTGTAAATTTGGCCAGGCCAACTCGTGAAGGGCTCCCACCTCAAATGGAAAATAGGCATTATTCACCAGAACGTCGACCATTCCGAACTTTTCGCTAATTGCCTCGACCATGGTGTCTACTTGGTCTTTCTGTGTCACGTCGGCCTGAAAGATCATGGCCCGACCATCGGCTTTCTCTATCTCCTGCAGAACCTCCTCGGCCTTCTGCCGGTTTTGAAAGTAGTTGACGGCCACGGAGGCTCCGCCGAGAGCCAGCCTCTTGGCCGCGGCAGCTCCGATGCCCCGGCTTGCCCCGGTGACGAGTATCACCTTTCCCTCGAGAGGCCGGTGTCTTCCTTGTTGCCCCATGGATTCGAAATCAACTCTCAAATGGCAACGGCATCCTCCGCGGCGCCTTTGCCATACTTTGCGGCGTTGTTCTTGAAAGACAAGAATTTCATCCTGACGTAGGGAGAACTGTAGCCGTTCAGGATCCGCTCGACCCGTCCGGGTTTACTATAAAAAGCTTGAAAAGCCCACCCGGTGAGCTCCCCGAGTTGCTGGCGTGTGAGATGCTTGGTCGGCATGACACAATGCTCTAAATCATAGAGACTGAGATTTTCGATTTCGATAAGATTATCTTTCACCGCTTTTTTGTAAATGGGCGAGCCAGGGATCGGATTGAGCAATTGAATCATCACGATATCGGGATCAATTTCGTCCACGGCCTTGGCCCGCTGCCGGATGATCGATTCGTCATCTTCCCAGAAGCCGTTCAGATAGGTAGAAATCGTCGAAATATCGTTCTGGCGCAGGAATTGAATGAGCTCCCGCAATTCTTTGACGCCGACTTTCATCGGGCCCTTGCGCGCTTCGGCAATCTCCTCGTCCGTTCCGCCGTCAATGCCGATCAAAACCTGGTACAGTCCGACCTTCCGCAGTCTGGGTATGAGGTCAGCGTCACGAATGAGGTTTTGCGCGCGGCTTAAGCAGAACCAGCTTATGTCGAGCTTTTTCTTTTCGAGTTCTTCCACCAACTCGACCATCTTCTGGCGATCCGAATTGAAATCGTCATCCATAAAGGTCAGAGCTTGGACCCCGTACTTCCTGTTCAACAGCTCCATTTCCTCCGCGACCTTTTTACCGCCGCGCGTGCGATGAGAGCTGAAGTCGCGAGGATTACGCGGGTCGACGAGCCACCACTCATAGCAAAAATGACATGCCCCCTCACATCCCCTGGATGTTACCGCTTCATTATAATGCGGAATGACCGAGTAGCCGCAGTAACGGTCCATAGGGAAGAGTTCGTAGGCCGGCATTGGAAGTGTGTCGAGGTCCTGAATCAAGGGACGGGGCGGATTGAGCACGACCTCTCCGTCCTTGCGGAACGTCAAGCCTTTTATATCTTCAAACTTCGGCGCCGCCTGCCGCAACTCCTCGAGCAGTTCCCACAGCGTGTGCTCGTTGTCGCCAAACACGCCTACCAGGGCGAAGTCCAATTGGTGATTTTCCCTCATGATCTTTTGGGGAATCGCGGTGTACATCAGGCCGCCGCCGACAGTGATGATATCGGGATTCAAATCTTTGATCCGTTTCATCGCTGAGTGGAAGCGATTTAGCTGCGCGGCGCCGCCGGCAGCCGGAATCATGCTGCCAAAGAAAAC
>JBFJNS010000299.1:0-4315 GCA_041618055.1 Binatia bacterium | reverse complement strand
GCGCCCGGGGAGTGGGCATCGACAAAGATCCGCAGCGGATCGCGGAGGCGCGCGAGCGCGCCGCCGCCGAGGGTGTCGCCAACCGGGTTCGCTTTATTGAAACCGATCTTTTCGCCGCCGACGTTCGAGAGGCGACGGTGGTCATGCTTTACCTTCTGCCGTCGCTGAACCTTGAGTTGCGCCCGCGGCTTCTCGACCAGCTTGCCCCCGGCACCCGAGTCGTGTCGCACGAATTCGGCATGGGTGACTGGCTGCCCGCTGAGACCCTGTCGGTGGACGATCGCCAGATTTATCTCTGGATCGTCCCGGATCGCCCCACTGAGCTCTAGGACGGGGCGTAACCCCCCGGTTCCCGGATCAAGTTACACGCCAACATGGCGCAAGACCTCACGCGCCCCAAGAACGCACGCGCACGGATAGGATTTGGCTGTCTTCTCCCTGATCGCCGCGTCGCAACGCGGATGTGCCGGCGGGCGTTTCCGCTACCCGCCGTTGACATGTGCATCACATGCAGCTATGTTAGTACCATGTCCAAGATGATTCAGCTGCGGCATGTTCCCGACGACCTTCATCGCAAACTCAAAGCTCGCGCGGCGATGGAGGGGCTTTCGCTGTCCGACTACCTGCTCCAAGAGGTGGAGCGCATCGCCGAACGCCCTACGCTCAATGATCTGCGCCGGCGCCTGGCGCAGCGGGAATCTGTCTCGCCGCGCGTCTCCCCCGTCAAAGCCGTCCGCGCCGAGCGCGAGCGCCAGTGATCGTCGTCGACGCCTCCGCCATCCTCGAAGTGCTCCTCAACACATCGGTGTCGGCGAGGATCGCGGAAAGACTTTTCGGCGGCAACGATACCTTGCACGCTCCGCACCTGCTCGACCTCGAAACTGCTCAGGTGTTGCGTCGCTATACGCTGTCCGGCGACATGGACGCCCAGCGAGGGCAGCAAGCTCTTGAGGATCTCGCTGATTTGCCGTTGACCCGCTATCCGCACGATGTTTTTCTCTTCAGAATCTGGTCCCTCCGGCGCAATTTGACGGCGTACGATGCGGCATACATCGCTCTTGCCGAAGCGCTCGATGCGCCCCTCATTACACGCGACGCCGCCCTCGCAAAGGCCTCTGGACACCGCGCCCGCATCGAGCTGATTCGTTAGCGCTCCCCGCAAGTGAAACTTCTCGCGTCTTCCCGGCTTCCTTAGTTGCGGATACGATCTAACGTGAGCCCGAAGCGGCGAAGGCATAAAAACGAACAATTTCAATGCTCATTTCAGAAGATTCTCCTTGACACGTTTCTTCCGCGGGAAGTAACATCCAGCCCATCCGGGCTTGGGGCCTAGCGTTACCGTAACTTGCAAGCCCCAGGAAGGAAGCGTTAACCATGGAAGCGGTTTCCGCGATACCGAGCAGCCGAACATTGGGCGAACTGGAAAACTATTTTACAAGCTATGGTGATCTGCCGCGGGAGATCATCTTGAAACACGATCTTTTGCGCGTGGGTCATTGGTTCACCGACGCGGCCCTGGAGCTTGCATCGCAAGCGCTGGTAAAATCCTACCGGCTCTTTTCGTACGATTTGATGCCGATGAAGGATATGAAGCGGAAAGAGCATCGAAAGACTCCCGAATGGTTCACGATCCGCCGGGGCATCTATGATCTCAGACCGGTTAGCATTCAAACGACGCTCGACTCCAACTCGCCGTACGTCATCGACTTGGTGGAAGGCCAGCCCAGGCTCTTTCTGAACGGTCAAGAGATTTGCGAAGTTTATTTTCCCAAGCCGCTCAAGTACTACACGCGGAAGTTTCCCGACGGCACGGCCTATCATGAAATCATTGCCTTTGGCTATTTCGTCACCGTGTTCCGCAACTGCCAGTACTGGGGGCCGGATGAGGAGTGCCGTTTCTGCGACATCAACACCAACGCCCGGCAGATGAAGGAATCGCAAGACTTCACCTTCAACGCGCCGGTAAAACCGGTTGAGTACATGGTCGAGGTGGCTCGCTCCATCGAGCAGGACGCCACCGAGGAAGTGGGCTTTACCCCGCCCATGGACTTTCTCATCACCGGCGGCACGATCCTGAAAACGCTGCACGGGAAAGACGAGGAAACCTTTTACTCGGAATATGTATCCGCATTGAAGTGGGGCGGGCGTCGGCGCTACGTCAACTTGCAGACCAACGCTCAAGGCAAAGAAGTGATGAAACGGTACCGCGCGGCAGGCGTGGACTGCCATCACTCCAACATGGAGGTGTGGGATAAGAAACTGTTTGAATGGATCAACCCGGGGAAAACCCGGCGGGTGGGCTGGGACGGTTGGGTCAAGAGTATGATCGACGAGGTGGACGTTTTTGGTGAAGGCAACGTCCGGCCGAACTTCGTGGGCGGCGTCGAAATGGCGAAGCCTTACGGATTCGAGACGGTGAGCGAAGCCGTCAAATCGACGTCAGAGGGCGTTGACTTCATGATGCGACACGGCATCATTCCGCGTTTCAACCAGTGGCGGCGCGAGCCTGGCTCCTACTTGGGCTCGCAGTACCAACAACCGGCTATTCCCTTGGAGTATTACCTCCAGTTGATGGGCAATTATTATAACAGTTGGAAAAAGTACAACTTGCCGATGCCCCGGCGCGAGTGCGTCCACCCGGAACGGCGCATCGGTTCGGGCCACGGAACCTACGACGACATCCTGTTGCTCAATGAACTGCCGGACTACGAAGAGGCGTGGGACCGGGGCTTTAACGAGGGCCTGAAGGGCTGCGTAACGAACCATTTGAAGAAAGAGAACGCGTCCCATTGACGCACCAGACAGGGGCCCCGTTCCCGTCGAAGGATTAGAAATGATCGGCAGCGGCACGCTGACAAGGGACATTGCAGATTATCTGGCGCGCCCGGGATTAAAGAAGCGTTAGCTACCCGCCCCTTCCGCCGCTCATCTCAACTGCGAAATCCGGTTTGAAAGCAATCAAACTTTTTGTGAGAATTTTGGAGCGGGCGATAGGGATCGAACCCACGACGTCCAGCTCACGAAGCAAAGGAGGTAGCTGGTTTAGATCTTTGCAAGTGCGAACACGAGATCTATTTCGCGAGTCGTGCTTTCAACTCCTTCAGAGACATCGTAGGCTGTGCACGCCGTTTCTCAATCAGTTTCCAGAACGCTGGAGATGTCTCAAAAACGATATCCTCCCAATCCTTTCCCTCAACACCCACCAAAACCGCCGCTGGCTTGCCATGCCGCGTGACAACGACCTTTTCGGACTGCGAAAGATCAACGCATTCTTTGACTTTCTTCTGAAGGTCACGAGCGGTTACGGTTTTCATAATATCTCCTCTGTCTTTTTACCGGATGGTTTTCGTCGCACGGCTCTCACATAAACCGTCGATTTGGAGACACGGGATAGCGATGGCGACGTGGGCGAATGAAAAAAACAATAAAAATAGGGGACGGAGGACTCAGTCGCACGGTCCGCACGATGCAGCTACGTTACTCATTTAGAGAAGTAATTAACGCCTTCAATTCCTTCAAAATCCGCATCTTGCGTCCATAAGGTCGCTTGAAATTCTCTCGCGGTGGCCAACATGATGCTGTCCGCCATGGGCAACTTCAATTCCGTGGAGAGCTTCGCCGCAAGCAGCGCGATCGAGATGTTGAGGTCGACTACGCGTCCTTGTTGCATAAGTGCGACCGCTCGTAGGGCATCTGTCTCACTGCGCTGCTGTAATACACGCTTGAAGACTTCGTAGATACTTAAGGTCGGCACCACCAGTCCCCGGTGATTTTGAATCCCTGAGGCGAATTTCTCGGCATTCGGCCCGTCAGCGAAGTACTCAAGCCAGCCTGAGGAGTCAATCACGTTCATAATCGGTCCGGTTCGCGCTTCACTTCCGTGTCGATCCCTTTGAGAAACCCTCGACCTCGTCGGATCGGCTCAACAGGAATCAACTCTATCCGACCTTCATAAAAAATCACCTGGACTTTTTGTCCCGGTTTAAGCTTCAGCGCCTCCCGAACCCGTCGTGGAATGACTACCTGAAACTTAGGCGAAACGGTGACCATCTCCATACGGTACTCCCATCGATCACAGTATTGTAATACACAAGCTATCAGGAATTGGGTTCGGCTACAAGCATTCAATCTCAACTCGACAGAACACTCGCACAACCAAGCGGACCGCGAGGTATGCCAGACCACCGCCGGAGCCGCGCTACACTGTCCATCCGCAGTCAACGGCATATTGGTCAGGGAGACGGGAAATGCGGGTTAGTTGTGTTAAGAAAGTGTGACACGGTCGTATGAACAAGGCTTTCACGAGTTTCTCATG
>JBFJNS010000298.1:0-4318 GCA_041618055.1 Binatia bacterium | reverse complement strand
GCTTCCCGCCGAGACACATCTGACCGCAATTGAAAAAGCGGCCGATGTCGGCCATTTTGACAGCCATATCGAGGTTGGCGTCTTCCATGACAATCATGGGGTCGCTGCCGCCGAGTTCCAGTGTGACCCGTTTAATTTCGCGTCCGGCGACTTCCATGACATGACGGCCCACCGGTGTCGATCCGGTAAAAGCTATGCGGCGGATGAGCGGATTGCGCAGAAGCTCTTCGCCGACGGTACCGCCGGGACCCGTGACCACATTAACGGCCCCCTTGGGTATGGCCTTTTGCGCTTTCCCTTCCCCGTAGGTTGCCTGCTGAATCAACTCGATCGTGCGGATCGTGGCGAGGGGCGTGGTTGTTGCCGGCTTGATAATGATCGTGTTGCCCGCAGCCAGGGCAGGGCCGAGTTTGGTGCCCATCAGGGTGAGCGGAAAATTCCACGGCACGATGCCGCCGCAGACGCCGATGGGCTGGCGCACGACCATGCCGTAAGCTCCCTTCTGCGGCAGCGGCACATGGGAGCCGCGGACCTTTGACGCGAGCCCGGCGTAAAACTCCAGACCGTGAACCAAATGGTGGATTTCCAAACCGGCCTCAAAGAGAGTTTTCCCTTGCTCCTGAGTTAACAGTTGGGCGATCTCGCCGCTATTCTTCTTGATCAACTCGCAGGCATTCATGAGAGCAATGCCACGATCCTCTGCAGTCGTGTCGGACCAGTCTTTGAAGGCCGCCTCTGCGGCCTGTACGGCGTGTTTAACATCCTCGGCGGTGCCCCTGGGAGCTGTATCGACGACGGCCCCAGTGGCCGGATTGCAAACTTCGTAGGTTTCCTTGCTGACCGAGTCGACCAGTTCTCCACCGATTAGCATTTTTGCCATTATATGACCTCCAGTAAAGTGTTAACGAGGATTCTTAAATGATTATTTTCCTTGAAATTTTGCTGTTCTCTTTTCACGATAGGCGTTGATGCCTTCTTGGCCGTCTTGGCTCCCGAAGGTCTGCGCCAGAAGCTCCCGTTCGAAAGCCAAGCCGTCCGGCAACGACAACTCGAGACCGGTCTGTATGGCGCGTTTGACTTTTCCTACCGCCAGACTGCTCTTGTTCGGAACGATGAACTGCCGGGCATAGTCCATAACCTGTTCCATGAAGTTCTCTCGATCGAAAATATCGTGAATCAACCCCATGTCACGCGCTTCTTCAAAGGCGATTTGCCTTCCCGTAGCGCAGAGTTCCATGGCCCGGGACTTACCGATGAGTCGCGGCAATCGTTGCGTGCCGCCCATGCCGGGCATGACGCCTAGATTGATTTCCGCAAGACCCACTCGCCCGCCTTCCTTTTTGCCGATGCGGATGTCGCATGCCATGGCAATTTCCAGACCGCCGCCGATGGCATGGCCGTTGATGGCCGCAATGATGATCTTTGGCGTGTTCTCGAGGCGCATGAGAACCTCGTGGCCGTGGAGCGCAAAGTTGTTCTTGAAAGCGAGAGACTTGCTGGAAAGCATGTTTATATCGGCGCCGGCAGAGAAAAACTTCTCGACCTTGCCCGTGATGACAATCGCGTGCACGTTATCGTCAAAGCGCGCATCGAGAATTGCCGAGTCGAAATCCTTTAGCAGATCGGTGGTGTAACTATTCACAGGCGGGCGATTGATTTCTAAAACGGCAATGCCATTGTCAACGCGATATTCAATCATTTTTGCTTCAGCCATAACTCACCCCTCCTATCTCAAATCATCATAACCCATTAACCGGCATCCCGCCGTAAGTCAAGGCCGCGAATCGCGGGGCAAGAGGTGAGAATTACAGGCAAAAACGCATCGTTTACGGACATATCTCGGTGTGCCATAGAGGCGGAAAAAGGAAGATTCGAAGACTGGCCGCATGGGAGGTGCGCAGGGGCGAAAAGTCTAAGGATTAAGGGTCGATCCTGTTGGAAAGTCACTGGAAGTGTGGCATGAGTAGGCAAATTTCACGTCACAGAAGGAGGAATCAATGGTTAAACCGAAGAGACAACCGATCAAATGGCCGGATGGCGCCCGTATTGCCATCACGCCGTGCGTCGCCTTTGAAACGTGGCCCGAGGATCTGGGTGGAGCTGCGTCGCAGCAGCACCAAAACCGCCGCGGTTTCCCTAAGAACGCCCTTACGAAGAAGGACTTGGGGGTCATTACCGATCGTGAGTTCGGCGAGCGTGTGGGGATCTATCGTTTCCTTGACATCTTCGAGAAGGAAAAAATCAGGACTACCTTTTTTCCAACCGGCATCACAATTGAAAACTATCCGGAAATTTTCAAGGAAATCGTCGACCAGGGGCATGAGGTAGGCACAGAAACCTGGATACACGACTACAGCTACATGAAGAAGCGCGACAAGGAAAAGAAGGACCTGCAGAAGACCGTCGATATCGTGAAAAAAATCTGCGGCAAGGCGCCGGTGGGTTATCTGTCGACCGGAATTGCGCCCAGCGTGAACACGCCGGAGATCATCGCCGAGTGCGGTTATACGTACTGGATGGACCCGCAGCATCAAGAGACGCCTTACACACTAAAGGTGAAAAACAAAGAGCTGACGGTCCTGTCTTATTATCAAGACCTTAATGACTACTCGAGTTACCAGCGGGCGGCGCGCACGCCTAGAGAGATTTTGCAAATGTGGAAAGACGCGTTCGACTGCCTTTATGAAGAAGGCGAAACCGACCCGAAATTCATGATGTGGGGCAATCATCCGTTCGTCGGCGGCAGGCCTTTCCGGGCGCTCCTGCTGCGCGAGTTCATTCGCTACGCCAAGAGCCACGGCAAGGTGTGGTTTGCGCCGGCAGGCGAGATTGCGAAGTGGTTCCGCGACAACTATCGCGACGCTCAGGTGGAGACGTGGCCGAATTTTGCCTTTGCCGGTCGCGCGGGCAAGCTCTCGGATCTCACGAAGGCTTAGGCGCCTCCTGGCAAGCCATTCGGCAATAGGAAAAATACGGTTGGCCAAGAATAAAAAAACGCTTCACGAAGAGGAGATCCGGAGGGGTCTCGAAGAGTTAAAGAAGCAAGGCATTACCCTCGACGATACCTCTCCGTCTCTGATCCCCCGGCTCAAGGAATCTTTAGGTCGCGGGCTGGAGACTGACCTGGCGGTCATCTTCTCTCTGGGAAAAATCATCGATTCGTCCGCCGTCGAGGCCCTGACTCACTTTGACGGAGAGACGACGCACAAAGCCTTAAGGAAGGAAATTAGGCGCTCGCTATTCAAGCTCTCGCAGAAAGGCCTAGTCACTCCGGAGCGGCTGGATGCCGAGGCGAAAACCCCGCTGCCGATCCTAAAGGCAGAGGATGTGATTGAAGCCTATATGTCCGCAGTCGACGGTGGGGGTGGCAGGTTGGTGTGGATTGTCAGAGCGCAACCGAGCCGTGGCTTGCAGCTTATTCAGGGCATGGTGAACGACCGCGAAGGTCTTCAGCGGATCGGCGGCGCGCAGATACGGCGTAAAGAGCTACGCAGCATGTCCGAGGAGATTAAGGAGAAGCACGGCGTTAGCATGATCCCGGTTCCCTGGAAATACGCCGACCGGATTCTGTTCGACGGCTACGAAAAAGCCAAAGCCCAGGGACTCACGGGCTTGGAGAACTTTCACGAGTTGCGCGCCCTCGTCGGGACTGGCAGGCCCAAGGAGGAGGAACATCCGATTTATCTTCGATTGGCGAGCGCGGATGCCAGAGACGGCGCCTGGCGCGAGGCGTCACGGAGACTGTTGGACGAGCCGGAGTTGCGGTTGTGGATTTTGAACGCTGACTGGGTGCGACCGTTCCTGTCGCAACTGGAGGAGGCGCAGGCGAGTCGGCTGGTTCTGAATCCCATTCAGAAGGAAGAGCGCATGGGCGGCATCGTGCGGGATGCCGTGAAAGCTCTGTGCGAAGGGGAAGCGAAAACCGTCATGCAGCGGCGCATGGAAGACATGGCGCTCTACTTCAAAGAAACGAATCGTGACGAAGCGGCGAGACTCGCCCTCGCGGTTGCGCTGCAAATCAAAGAAGGAGATCCCGGCCCTCTGGATATTTCGTTCTTAACGGGGCTGATGCAGAAAAGTTTCGCCTTCTATCTTTCGCAACAGCAAGCCAAAAAGGAAGAGGATGTGTCGCTTATCGTCAAACCATAAATTGCATTCGTGTTCCGCCATCCACGTTAAGGGAGATGCGGGCCCACCGCGGCAAATTAGCCGTCAGCCAACAGTGCTCAGCGTTCAGGCTGAAAACACATAGTTAACCCCAATCCGACATTTTTTCAGACCCGCTCGGCGCGCAAGCCCTACAACCGCGGGCAATGGG
>JBFJNS010000297.1:0-4338 GCA_041618055.1 Binatia bacterium | reverse complement strand
CGGTCGATTCAATCGCGGGAAAACTAAAGAGGCGAGCCCCAAAACGGACTCGCCTCTGTTGCGACCAAAACCCTGCGCGCCCAGCCCGTCCTTCCAGAAACGAGGACGGGTCTTATTGGATCGCCGCTTACTCGATCCACTCGGAAACTTTACCCTCCATGATCACATCCAAAATCTCCTTGCAATCGTGGATCGCCTGGTCGGCAACATTAGGATCGGTAATGCCCCGTTTAACGGCTCCGTGTAATGCCTGTACGACCTCCTGCAGGTGCTGATCGAGTTTCTCGGTGTTCGCTGCTGCTTCTGGCATAAGTCCTCCTCGCTGCACTACAGGTAATTACGACCCTTGAGCGGGTCGGGAATCTTCAACCCCATCTGCTTCAGGATCGGGTTGACCTCATCGATGTACTCTTGCCGCGCCTGCTCGTTGGCTCGCCGTTTAAGCCCCCAGTAACGATAGCGCTCAGCCCGGTTGGAACCGGTTCGGCCGAACATGTCCAGCGCTCTGACGTACCAGAAATCGACCGCTTTCTGGGCTTTTTCCTTTCCTTCGTCGCCGCTCACAATGAGCTCCAGCGTCTTATTGTGACCGTACTCAATATGACCGAGCTCTTCATTCACGATATCGGGGAGAATTCTCTGCAGCGGCAGATAGCTGCAGTCATAGAACTCCTCCAGTTGATAACGGCCGACCCGGTCAATGAGCAATCCGAACACGGCGGCGTCCTCCCAGGTCGTGATGACCCCGCGGAACGCATCGACATATCGCTTTTCATTCGGCTGGCTGAGCACAAAGGAAACGTCAACGCCGATATCGCCCGCCACATGCGCAATTTTTCGGTAGTGATCGATCTCTTCCGCAGCCGTACGGGCCACGATAAGTTGATCGAGCTTCGTCGGTGCTGCCGGCAGCATCCTCTCGACATACAGATGCGGCCCGCCAATCTCGCAGTCGGCCTGAATTGTCAGGACGCGGCCTAGCAATTCCTTGTACTCCGGGTCCATCTTGTCGAAATCCTTGAGTTCAATCTTATCAGTAAACATTCTCCCCCCTCTTTTCTGAAAAATTTGCGGCATTAACGAAATGAATGCCAGCGAAAGATAAGATTATTAAAGAATACGATAATTTCCATGCCAATTCCAGATGGCCCAGGCCTTCTTGTTCCTCGTCGAAAATCCCGCCAAGATTTCAGATCATCGCTCGAAGGAACTGGAATGTCGCCGTCTCAAAAGAGCGCGTGCCCGAGTACGATCTCTCACCTACCGGAGGAATGATTACGATCCCCTGGATCTTCAAACGGATTGAGAAGATAAGCCCAACGGCGCCGTATTTCCCCCCATCGGTGCGTGCGTTGTTACTTTTGCTTAAGCATGCCGAGCTCTTCCATGGCATCGTGAATGGCCTTGATGTCCCCCTCGGGAACCGGGACCTGCGGCGGCCGCACGATCATATTGTCCATCAGACCGGCAAAACAGGCCGCCACCTTGTACCGGCTGTGTTTGTAAACGTTCGGTGCTTTGTAGACTGCGGCTTCGAGCGCCCAGTTGATCTCGTGTAGCTTGGCGGCGTCGGCGAGATTCCCCTTCTTGACCGCGTCGAAGAGGTCGACACAGAACTCCGGCGCAAAGTTCGCAAACCCGGTCAGCGCGCCGTCGGCCCCGGTCACGAAATGTTGAAAGAGTGAGGAGGTCGCGAAAACGGAGACGTGCCGCGGCAGAGCCCGCATGCCGCGCAGCACCTGCTCATAACGGCGAATATTGGCCCCGCTGGCGACCTTGACGGCGACAACGGTATCCACTTCGCGAGCTATTCGCACGGCAGTATCCGCTGAATAACCTGATGCCGTGGATGCGGGATAATGAAAGATGGTGATGGGGATGTCCACCGCTTTTGCGATGTCATGAAAGTACTGCAGCGCAAACTCGGGATTCGCACTGGCACTCCAGTCATACACATGGGGCGGGGCCAGCATGATCGCAGCCGCACCCGCCTCTTTAGCGTCGCCCGCTTGCTGAATCGCCTCCCGTGTTGACAGCGCTTCGATGCCGGCAATGATACATTGATTCCTGCGAATCTCCTGGCCGATGATTTCGATAATGCGGACGCGCTCCTCGCGGGTCAGCGTCGCGCCCTCGCCGGCCCCTGCGTTACAGACAACGGCGTTGATGCCATCGGGCTTCGCCTGGAAGCGGATCAGCCGGCGCAAGCCGCCCTCGTCGAGATCGTAGTTACTTTTGAATGGGGTGACGTTAGCGCTGAGAATGCCTTCCAATCTTAGACTCATATTCGCCTCTCTTGGTCATCGGTCGCCAGCGCCCCTTCCCCTTGCGGCTGTCGCATGTTTGGACTCCTTCAATTTGCCATGCATACGGCAGCTTTGGCCAAAGCATGGCTGGTACGCGTTTTTTGCTGGTAACGGTAACGTGCGGATGTTATAGGCGAATAACACTGAGCCATCGCGTCTGTCAACGTCATGCTGACCTTGAACGAAATCAGTCGATCGGTAATCGGCCGTGATCATCGGAGCCGCGAATTATCGGCGCAGCTTGCCTCTAAAAATCCGCGACCGCCCCCCGTAGAAAGCCCCGAGGGTCGCAATGCCTATGGACGAACAACTTCAATCAGGAGGTGAACCGTGGTTTCTTCGATCAGTCAGTCCATTCCCGCGCTTGGCAGCCCCACTTCGTATCAGAAGTTTGTGGGGGAGGAAAATATCGACACCCTATCGGGCATCGGCGTGCGCGACATGAAGACCTTACCCCTTAAACCTTGGGAGCGCATGGGCGGTTACGGTGTGTACCTTGACCTGGACGGCACCATTCTCAAAGGCGAAGCGACTGTGGGACAGACAAACAATGCTTACATTTGCGAGATCCCGCCGGGCAAGAGCCTCAGGCCGCAGCGACATATTTTCGAAGAGCTGATCTTTGTGGTGAGCGGCCATGGCGCTACGACGGTCTGGACAAACGAAAAGAAGAAGCAAACTTTCGAATGGCAGGAAGGGAGCCTGCTGTCCCCGCCGCTGAACGCCTGGTATCAGCACTTCAACGGGTCAGGGGACAAAGCAGCCCGCTTCGTGGCCGTAACCACCATGCCTTTGATCATCAATTTGTTTCATAATTACGATTTCATTTTCAAAAACGATTTTGTCTTCGCCGACCGCTTCAGCGGCGAGGAGGACTATTTTTCCGGCAAAGGGACGGCATACCCCGGCCGGATCTGGGACACGAACTTTGTCGCGGATGTTTATCATTTCAAGCTTATTGAGTGGCGCGAACGCGGAGCCGGGGGTGCCACGATCCTGTTCGAGATCGCCAACAATACCTTGACCGCTCATATCTCGGAGTTCCCTGCCGGAACATATAAGAAGGCCCATCGCCATGGACCGGGGGCCCATGTGATTATCCTCAGCGGCCACGGCTATTCCTTGCTCTGGCCCGAGGGGGGCCAGAAAGTGAAATTCGATTGGCAGCCAGGGAGTATATTGGTGCCGCCGGATCGCTGGTTCCATCAGCACTTTAACACGGGGAAGGAACCGGCCCGTTATCTTGCCCTGCGCTGGGGAAGCCGTAAATTCTCCACCGCGCCCGAGGAAGACAAGCTGGCCAGGAGCGTCAAACTCGGCGGCGACCAGATCGAATACGACGATGAAGACGCAGAGATCTACTCTCTTTTCAAGAGCGAGTGCGGGAAAAGCGGCTTTGAAGTCAGCTGGTCTCCGCATGGCGCGTGAGTTGGGGCGGAGCCAGGTGACGCCGAACCTCCTTGATGCGAACCGGGTCCAAGACGACAGAGAAGCCTGAAGGCGTCGTGAAGCTGACGGCAAGATGAGTATTCAGGCACAGAGGCCTCGAACGTTTTTTGCGGAGGCATTTCGCCGCCGATTGTATCAACCCGGCACCCTGGGTCTCATGATCTGCGTTCAACCCGCATTCCGCGGTTGCACAGGTGTGTTGCGAGCCTGAAGCGAGCCTGGAGTGAAGAAGACGCCCAAGCGTGCAGGCGCACAGTCGTTATTGCCCGTTGGCAAGTCATGGCCCCCGCTTTGAAGGTCTTTCTCCACGCACCAGCCATTGTCGTCCGCTTAAAGGCAGGAGACCATTGTCTTCGACAAGAAAGACGACCCCGGGCCCCTCACTGAACTTGCCATTGGAGAATCCAGGCTGAATCTTGTCTCACCGTCCTCGAGGTGTTAGAGATGGTGCGTATTAGAAGCTATTTCTCTAAGATAGCACTTTTGAAGTACCCTTCGTGACCCTATCCCCACCGTCACCTTCGGAATATCGTGCATCCGCCCTCGCCATTTGGTCAGCGCTGATTGTGGTTTATTTCGTCTG